>NZ_JBHVWZ010000035.1:0-92630 GCF_042881985.1 Streptomyces sp. NPDC058246
TCGCCGCACGGTTCCGTGCGGCGAAGCCCACCCCTCACGGCGTTTCCCCGGCCCGCGAGGATTCCGAAAACTCGGCTCCCCTCGTTCCCCCGTCCGGTCGTTCCTGCGAGTCCCCGGGTGCCGGCTTATGAGAAGGATCCGGACAACCACATCGCCGTACGCGGCTACGCCGGTCTCGACGCCCTCCCGCCGGGCGCCGGGCGTCACGGCCCGCCAATTCCGGGGCATGCTGCGGGACTTCACGGCCTGGAGCGCCGAGCCCGCCCCGTGCCCGGACCCGTCCTGGAGCCGTGAGGGACGGCGGGCGACGTGGGCGACCGCTCGGACCGCCAACTCGGCGGCGGCTACTCTGCTCACCGATCCGGACGGGCACCCGGCCCTGCTGGTCAGCCCTTTCGTCCTGCGCGAGGAGGCAGCGCCGGGGGAGGAGGGCCGGCTCGCGCGGTGGCGAGAATCGTGACCCTCGCCCTCCTTCGATGTGACAGCGATATGACGGGTGCATGAAACGGTTTGCCGAACATGCGTAGGGTGCAAACAACTCTTCAGAAGTAGAGGTCCGGGGAAGTCGCGGACCGGGGAATCAGCGGACCGACGACGCAAGGGAGGGAGCCGGATGGGCGACCACAAAGAACAGCCCCTTCGGGTGGGCGCCGCCGTCCGGCGGCGGCGCCGGGCACTGGAGCTCACTCTCGCCGTCGTGGCCGAGCGCAGCGGCCTGTCGGTCCCCTTTCTCAGCCAGGTCGAGAACGAGCGGGCCCGGCCCAGCAAGAGCTCCCTGGAGAGAGTCGCGGACGCCCTCGGTACCACCGCGGTCGAACTGCTCGCCGCCGCCGACCCGGCGTGCAGCGTCGACGTGGTGCGCGCCGAGGCCGGTGCCGAGTTCACCACCGAAGCCCAAGTGCGCCCCCTCGTGCGCGGTCACCACCAGTTGCACGCCACCGAGTTCACCGGCGACCACGACGAGGGGCGCGAACTCCAGCACCGCAACGACAGGTTGATGTACGTCGCCGACGGTGGCGTCGAGGTCGAGGCGGAGGGCCGCGCCCATCGCCTGGGACGCGGGGACACGCTGTATCTGACGGGCGGAGTGCGCCATCGATGGCGGGCGACCGGGCCGGACACCCGGGTGATCGTGGTCGAGGTCGCCGACCACATCGACGCGGTGGAGGACCGGCACGGCTTCGGCAAGCGCTGAGCTGCCGGTCGACGGCCGCCGCCGCACGTCCGGTACCCGCGCGCCGGGTCCGCAAGCGCTGAGCAGCCGGTCGACGGCCGCCGCCGCACGTCCGGCACCGGCGCGCCGGGGCCACGCTGCGATACTGACGTCATGTCCGAACCTCGCCGGACGGACGGCCGTCCCGGGCGCGCGGTGCCGCGTGTCGTCTCGCTCGTGCCCTCGCTCACCGAGGCCGTGGCCCTCTCCGTACCCGGCGCCCTGGTCGGTGCCACGGACTGGTGCAGCCATCCCGCGGACCTCGACGTCGTACGGATCGGGGGCACCAAGAATCCCGAGGTCGACAGGATCGTGGCGCTCGCCCCGGATCTGGTCGTCGCCAACGAGGAGGAGAACCGCGAGCCCGACCTGACCGCGCTGCGGGACGCCGGCGTCGAGGTGCTGGTCACCGAGGTGCGGGACGTGCGGAGTGCCTTCCGCGAGCTGGAGCGGGTGCTGCGCGCGTGCGGGGCGGGCACCAGGCCGCGCTGGCTCGACGAGGCGGAGGCGGCGTGGGCGGAACTCCCCGCGCCCGACCGCCGTACGACCGCGATCGTGCCGGTCTGGCGGCGGCCCTGGATGGTCCTCGGCCGCGACACCTTCGCCGGAGACGTGCTGGCCCGCCTGGGTGTGGACAACGTCTACGCGCGCCACGAGGACCGCTATCCCCGCATCCCGCTCGCCGACCTCAGGTCCACGTCCCCCGATCTCGTCGTCCTGCCCGACGAGCCGTACCGCTTCACCGCCGACGACGGACCCGAGGCCTTCGAAGGCGTGCCCTGCGCGCTGGTGGACGGCCGCCAACTCACCTGGTACGGGCCGTCGTTGGCGCAGGCTCCACGGCTGCTCGGCGAGGCGCTGCGAGCAGCTCACCGCTGAGCAGGCCGCGGGCCGTGCGGACGGCGGTCACCGCCCAGGCGGCCACGAGCAGTACGTACAGGCCGACCGCCAGCCAGTCGAAGACGACGACGCCGGTGTGCCGGGCCAGCGCCTCGGCGCCGGTCACGCAGGTCCCCACCGGGAAGGTGAAGGCCCACCAGGTCATCGCGAAGCCCATGCCCCGGCGGCGGGCCCGCAGCACCATCGCGGTGGACAGTCCCAGCCACAGCAGCGCGAAGCCCATCACGGGGACGCCGTAGAGCACGGCGAGCATGCCGAATCCCTGGCTGTACGGGGCGGACAGCACGCCCGGGGCGAAGTCCGCGAACTTGCCGACGGCGGTGGTCGACTGACCCAGCGGGCCGAGGACCAGGAACAGGGTCGGGGTGAGCGCGAGCGGCAGCGGGCCGGTGGTGATCAGTCGGGCGAAGACCATCGGCAGCATCAGGAAGGTGGCCAGCAGGCTCAGCCCGAACATCGCGACACAGGCGAGCAGGAGAGTCTCCTGGGGCTGGCCGGGCGGCAGATGCGGGACGAGCAGGGGGCCGAGGGCGGCGGAGACCATGGGGGCGACGAGCGGCAGGATCCACACGGGTGACGCCTGGCCGGGCTCGATCCGCTGGCGGACCACCATCAGGTACGGCACCGCCATGGCTCCGACCAGCCCGAGGACCGTACCGACGGTGAACAGGACGGCGTCGAGCGCGACCGCCGTTCCGGTCCCGATCCAGTCCTGTCCGACGACCAGGGTGGCCCCGCCGACGGCCAGGAACGCCATCGCGAGGCAGCCGTAGAAGGGGGCCATGGCCGGGTCGAGGAGGTGCGCGCGGGCCTGGTCGCGGTGGTGGGTCCAGTGCACGGTGCGGGCGGCGAGCAGGGCCACCAGCATCGCGAGCGAGAGGGCCCAGACGGCGGTGCAGGCGGTGCGCAGGCCCGGAGCGTTCCCGGGGAGCCCGGCGCCCGCCGTCGCCACGATCGCGGTCCCCATCACCGAGGCGTACCAGTTCGGCCCGAGGTGGCGGACGGTGACGGAGCGTGGGGCTCCCGCCCGGCGGTTCGGGGTGTGGATTCCCGCCTCGCGGATTCCTGCCTTGCGGAGGGGGAGGGGCTGGGCTGCGGTGACCATGTCTCCACGGTGGCGCGCGGGTGACCTCCCGACCAGGGAGTACGTTTCTATGAGGACATAAGCTGGGTTTATGGGTAAGTCGAAGGAGTCGGGTGAGTCGAGCGCCAAGGGCGATGCGCCGCCGGTGATCGGGATCGCACACCGGGTGCCGGACCTGGGGGCGATGGAGCTGCTGCTCGCCGTGGCGCGCCTGGGGAGTCTGGGGCGTGCCGCCCGTGAGCTGGGGATCACCCAGCCTGCGGCCAGTAGCCGTATCCGCTCCATGGAACGCCAGCTGGGGGTCGCGCTCGTGGACCGCTCGCCACGCGGGTCCCGGCTCACCGACGCGGGTGCCCTCGTCACGGACTGGGCGCGGCGGGTGGTGGAGGCGGCCGAGGCGTTCGACGTGGGGGCGCATGCCCTGCGGGACCGCCGTGACTCTCGGCTGCGCGTGGCCGCGAGCATGACCATCGCCGAGTATCTGCTCCCGGGCTGGCTCATCGCGCTGCGCGCCCAACGGCCCGACACGGCGGTGTCGCTCCTCGCCGGGAACTCCGCCGCCGTCGCCGAACGTCTCCTCGCCGGCGAGGCGGACCTGGGCTTCGTGGAGGGGCTTTCCGTCCCGCCCGGCCTGGATTCGGCGGTCATCGCCCGTGACCGGCTGATCGTGGTGACCGCGCCGAGCCACCCGTGGGCACGGCGGCGGGGGCCGCTGTCCGGGGCGGAGTTGGCGGCCACGCCGTTGATTCTCCGGGAGGAGGGGTCGGGGACCCGGCAGGTCCTCGCCGCCGCGCTGGGCGGCCTCGCCCGGCCGCTGATCGAGCTCTCCTCCACGACGGCGGTGAAGGCCTCCGCGGTGAGCGGGGCCGGTCCTGCCGTCCTCAGCGAGCTGGCCCTCGGGGAGGAGCTCTCCGGCCACCGTCTGGTGGCCGTGCCCCTCGCCGATGTCCGCCTCGACCGCGCCCTGCGGGCCGTCTGGCCGACCGGCCATCGCCCGACGGGACCGGCCCGGGATCTGTTGTCGCTGACGCGGGGGGTGTAGCCCTCGGCGGGGGCGGACGGGGGCGGACGGGGGCGGACGAGGGCGGACGGGGGCGGGCGGGGGCAGGAGCGCGGGGAACTGCGCGATCTTTCAGGGGGGTCTGGGGGCGCGGCCCCCAGGGATGACGGTCGAGGGCAGGGGCGGAGGGGGCGAAAACCGGCAGGCCCGCCGCACCCGCGCAGCACGCACGTCAGGAAGCGGCTCGCACCAGTGCGTGCATGACGCGCAGGTCTTCGCCCATCTCCGGGTGCCACTGCACCCCCAACACCCAAGCGGGACCAGGGAGTTCCACGGCCTCCACGGTCCCGTCCGCCGCGTGGGCGGAGACGAGCAGCCCCTTTCCGAGGCGATCCACCGCCTGGTGGTGGTACGTCGGCACGGCGGACACCTCCGGCACCACACCGGCGTACAGACTCCCCGCCACGGGCGTCACCTCGTGGCGTCCGAAGACCCCGACGTCCTTCACATGCCCGTCGATGTGCTGGAGGAGCGTGCCACCGAGCGCGACGTTCAGCAGCTGCATGCCCCGGCAGATCCCGAGGAGCGGCGTGCCCGAGTCCAACGCCGCCCGGATCAGGGCGAGTTCCCAGGCGTCCCGCTCGGGCGAGGGCGGTCCCGTACGCGGAGAGCGTTCCGTGCCGTAGCGGCCGGGGTCGACGTCCGGGCCGCCCGCGACGACCACGCCGTCGAGCCGGGCTACGGTCGCGGCGGCCTGCGCCGGATCGTCCGGCGGCAGCATCGCGGCGAGCCCGCCCGCCCGCTGCACGAGCCGCGGATAGCCGGCCGGCAGCAGCGCCGCGTCCAGCTCCCACACCCCCCAGCGGGTCCCGGACTCCAGATACGTACTGACACCGATCAGCGGCCTGCCCACGCTGCTCTCCCTAGGATCGACCAGGTCTGGGACCAACAGGATCAACCACGTCCCATGGAATGCGCCCCACGGAACGTGCCCGTCGAACGCGCTCAGTGCCATGCGCCCCACGGAGCCGGCCAACGGAACGCGCCCCACGGAGCCGGCCAACGGAACGCGCCCCATGGAGCCGGCCAATGGAACGCGCTCGATGGAACGATCCAATGGAACGTGCTCATACCTTTGCGCGGTGGGCGCGGTGGAGGCAAGTCCTCGTGCGCCCCCGACGCCTCACGTCAGGAACCCCCGCAGCAGCGCCGCCGTCCCGCCGCAGTGCTCCCGCATCATCTCGCGCGCCCCGTCCGCGTCCCCGTCGAGCACGGCCTCGACGAGGGCGGTGTGCTGCCGCTGGGAATGTTCCAGATTCCGTACGAGCAGGGGGATGCAGTCGAGGAGATCGTTGACGGAGGCGCGGACGGCCGCGTACTGGGCGGTGAGGGACGGGGAGCCGGACAGTTCCGCGAGGGTGAGGTGGAGCATCGTGTCCAGGCGGCGGTAGTCGGCCAGCGGCGCGTCGTGCGTGCGGGCGAGCGCCTCGCGCAGCCGGCCGGCCTGGTCGCCGTCGAGCCCGTGCGCGGCGCACAGTCCGGCGGCCCCCACCTCCAGCACCTCACGGAAGCGCAGCACGTCCTCGATGTCGACCTCGGCGACCCGGCGGCGCAGCTCCTGCGCGCTGGGCGCGTCGGCCCTCGGCAGCACGAAGGTGCCGCCGTACCGGCCACGCCGCGACTCGACCAGGCCCTGGTCCTGGAGCACCTTGAGCACCTCGCGCAGCGTCACCCGGCTGATCCCCAGCCGCTCCGCCAGCTCCCGCTCGGCGGGCAGCCGTTCGCCGCCCGGAACCAGTCCGAGCCGGACGACCTGGAGGATCTGCTCCAACGCCTCCTCGAACCCGTTGCCCGCCCGCACCGGCCGCAGCACCGGAGTCAGCCGGTCGTCCGCCCCGCCGTCGGATTCCACCCGCGTCATCTGGTCGTGCCCCCTTCCCAAGCAATGGTTCTCCGCAATACCTTATGGCTCTCGGCTGACCCAAGGAGGCTTTTCCGGTGGCAGACCGCACACCCCCGCTCGCCGTCGAGGAGCTGCACGCCCTCGTCGCGGCCGGTGAGATCGACACGGTCGTCCTGGCCTTTCCCGACATGCAGGGGCGACTCCAGGGCAAGCGGTTCGCCGCGCGCTTCTTCCTCGACGAGGTCCTGGAGCACGGCACGGAGGGCTGCAACTACCTCCTCGCCGTCGACACCGAGATGAACACGGTCGAGGGGTACGACATGTCCTCCTGGGACCGGGGCTACGGCGACTTCGCCATGCACCCCGATCTCGGCACCCTACGGCGCGTCCCCTGGAACGAGGGCACCGCCCTGCTCATCGCCGACCTGGCCTGGAACGACGGATCCCCGGTCGTGGCCGCGCCCCGGCAGATCCTGCGCCGCCAGCTCGACCGCCTCGCCGAACTCGGCTACACCGCCCAGGTCGGCACCGAGCTCGAGTTCATCGTCTTCAAGGACACCTACGAGCAGGCTTGGGACGCGCGCTATCGGGGCCTGACCCCGGCCAATCAGTACAACATCGACTACTCCGTCCTCGGGACCGGTCGTATCGAGCCGCTGCTGCGCCGCATCCGCAACGAGATGCAGGCCGCCGGGCTGACCGTCGAGTCCGCCAAGGGCGAGTGCAACCCCGGCCAGCACGAGATCGCCTTCAAGTACGACGAGGCCCTCGTCACCTGCGACCAGCACGCCATCTACAAGACCGGCGCCAAGGAGATCGCCTCCCAGGAGGGCGTCTCGCTCACCTTCATGGCGAAGTACAACGAGCGCGAGGGCAACTCCTGTCACATCCACCTCTCGCTCGCGGACGCCGACGGCGTCAACGCCATGGCCGGTTCCGCGGACGACCCGGGGGGCATGTCGCCGGTCATGCGGCACTTCCTCGCCGGTCAGCTGGCCGCCCTGCGCGACTTCTCGCTCCTCTACGCGCCCAACATCAACTCGTACAAGCGCTTCCAGCCCGGCTCCTTCGCGCCGACCGCCGTCGCCTGGGGGTACGACAACCGCACCTGCTCCCTCCGTGTCGTCGGCCACGGCCGCTCGATGCGGTTCGAGAACCGGCTGCCGGGCGGAGACGTCAACCCGCACCTGGCCGTCGCGGGACTCGTCGCGGCCGGCCTCTACGGCATCGAACAGAAGCTGGAGCCGCCCGAGCCCTGCGCGGGCAACGCGTACACCTCCGAGTACGCGCACGTGCCCACCACACTGCGCGAGGCCGCCGAGCTCTGGGAGAACAGTCCCATCGCCCGGGCCGCCTTCGGCGACGAGGTGGTCGCGCACTACCGCAACATGGCACGCGTCGAGCTGGAAGCCTTCGACGCCGCGGTGACCGACTGGGAGCTGCGCCGCTCCTTCGAACGCATGTGAGGCCTGTCTTGTCCGACCAGCACGCCGACGAGTACGCGGACCGGCACACCGGCGAGTACGCCGACCAGAAGACCGACGAGTACGAGCTCCAGGTACTCAATCCGGCCACCGAGGAGGTCGTCGCCACCGTTCCGGGCGCCACCGCGCGGGACGTGGGCGCCGCGGTCGCACGGGCCGCGAAGGCCCAGATCGTCTGGGCCGCACTCGCCCCCGGGGAGCGCGCCCGGCTGCTGCGCCGCTTCGCCGTGGCCGTCGACGAGCACCTCGGCGAACTGGCCCGCCTCGAGGTCCGCGAGGCCGGCCATACCCTCGGCAACGCCCGCTGGGAAGCGGGCAACGTGCGCGATCTGCTCGACTACGCGGCCGGGGGAGTGGAGCGGCTCACCGGCCGCCAGATCCCCGTCCCGGGCGGTCTCGACGTCACGATCCTCGAACCCCTCGGTGTCGTCGGTGTCATCGCGCCCTGGAACTTCCCGATGCCGATCGCGGCCTGGGGCACGGCACCCGCGCTCGCGGCCGGCAACGCGGTGATCCTCAAGCCCGCCGAGACGACCCCGCTCACCGCCCTGCGGCTGGCCGAACTCGCCCTGGAGGCCGGCCTTCCGGAGCACCTCTTTCAGGTGCTGCCGGGCGCGGGCCCCGTCGCGGGCAACGCGCTCGTCGAGCACCCCGGAGTCGCGAAGATCGTCTTCACAGGGTCAACGGCCGTGGGCAAACAGGTGTTGGCAAAGGGCTCGGCGCTGCTCAAGCGCGTCACCCTCGAACTCGGCGGCAAGAGCCCCAACGTCGTCTTCGCCGACGCCGACATCGAGGCCGCCGCGGCCGCCGCCCCCATGTCCTTCCTCGACAACTCCGGCCAGGACTGCTGCGCCCGCACCCGGATCCTCGTCCAGCGCTCCGCGTACGACCGCTTCCTCGAACTGCTCGCCCCGGCGATCGAGTCCGTCGTCGTCGGCGACCCGGCCGACGAGCGGACCCAGATGGGCCCGCTGATCTCCCGGGCGCAGCTGGAGCGCGTACGGTCGTACGTCGACGCCGACGCGCCCGGCATCCGCGGCAAGGCCCCCGAGGGCCCCGGCTTCTGGTTCCCGCCCACCGTCCTCACCGGCGTCGAGCCGCACGCGCGCGTGGCCGTCGAGGAGGTCTTCGGCCCGGTCGCCGTGGTCCTCCCCTTCGAGGACGAGGCCGACGCGATCCGGCTCGCCAACGCCACCGAGTACGGCCTGTCCGGCTCCATCTGGACCCGTGACGTCGGCCGCGCCCTGCGCGTCTCGGGGGCCGTCCGCGCCGGGAACCTGTCCGTCAACTCCCACTCCAGCGTCCGCTACTGGACCCCCTTCGGCGGCTTCAAGCAGTCGGGGATCGGCCGCGAACTCGGCCCGGACGCGCTCACCGCCTTCACCGAAACCAAGAACGTCTTCATCAGCACGGAGGGCTCCGCACAGTGACCTCAGAGACTTCAGAGACCTCGGACATCGTCTGCCGCCGGCTGGTCGGCCGCACCGCCGTCATCACCGGCGCCGGCAGCGGCATCGGTCTCGCGACCGCGCACCGGCTCGCCTCCGAGGGCGCCCACGTCGTCTGCGGCGACGTCGACGAGACGCGCGGCAAGGCGGCCGCCGAGGAGGTCGGCGGGATCTTCGTGAAGGTCGACGTCACCGACCCCGAGGAGGTCGAGGCGCTCTTCAGGACGGCGTACGACACCTACGGCTCCGTCGACATCGCCTTCAACAACGCGGGCATCTCGCCGCCCGACGACGACTCCATCCTGGAGACGGGCCTGGAGGCATGGAAGCGCGTCCAGGAGGTCAACCTCACCTCCGTCTACCTGTGCTGCAAGGCGGCGATCCCCTACATGCGGCGCCAGGGCAAGGGCTCCATCATCAACACGGCGTCCTTCGTGGCCCGGATGGGCGCGGCGACCTCGCAGATCTCGTACACGGCCTCCAAGGGCGGAGTGCTGGCCATGTCGCGCGAGCTGGGCGTGCAGTTCGCCCGGGAGGGCATCCGGGTCAACGCCCTGTGCCCGGGACCGGTCAACACCCCCCTCCTCCAGGAGCTGTTCGCCAAGGACCCGGAGCGGGCCGCGCGCCGGCTGGTGCACATCCCGGTCGGCCGTTTCGCGGAGGCCGAGGAGATCGCCGCGGCGGTCGCCTTCCTCGCCAGCGACGACTCCTCCTTCGTGAACGCCTCCGACTTCCTGGTGGACGGCGGCATCTCGGGCGCGTACGTCACGCCCCTGTAGCCCACCCCGGTGTATGCACGTCCCATGCGATACCGATCCGTCTTCGCGTGGACCCTGGCAGCGGCCGCCGCACTGGCGGCCGCGCCACCCGCCGCCCCCGCCGAGCGCGCCAACTGCCCTCGACTGTCCGGCAGTTGGTACGGCGACAACCGCGCCCACCTTCAGCAGGTCATCGACGACCGCGGCACCTGTGCCGGACACCCCGGCAGCCACCCGGTCGCCGCGTTCGACTGGGACAACACGGTCACCAAGAACGACGTCACCGACGCCACCCTCGCCTGGGCCCTGAGGCACGACAAGATCCTGCGCCCAGCGAACTGGAAGGCCACCAGCGAGTGGCTCACCGACGCGGCGGACACCGCCCTCACCGCTGCCTGCGGCACCGGCGTACCCGTGGGCGCGCCACTGCCGACCGCCACCGACACCCGCTGCACCGACGAGATCTTCGAGATCCGCGAGCACGGGAAGACGATGGGCGGCGCCCCCGCCTTCGCCGGTGACTGGAACCACCGGCGCACCGTCCCCCAGTACGCCTGGGTGCCCCAACTCTTCGCCGGACACACGGTCGCCGAGCTGACCTCGTACGCCCGCCGGGCACGCGCGGAGGTCCTCGCCGCGCCCGTCGGCTCGACCCGCACCCTCGGCACCCACACCGTCCCGGCGTACGTCCGCTACTACGACCAGCAGCGCGAGCTGATCCGTACGCTCCAACGGGCCGGATTCGACGTCTACATCGTCTCGGCGGGCTCCGAACCCGTCACCGAGGTCTGGTCGCGCGGTGTCGGCATCGATGCCCGGCACACGATCGCGATCCGCTCCGTCCTCGACCGGTACGGCCGGATCACCACCCGGAACCAGGGCTGCGGCGACGTACCGGCGAGCCGGGGCGAGGCGATCCCGTACATCGACGGGAAACGCTGCTGGATCAACCAGGAGATCTACGGGGTGCGCGGCGCCGCGGCCTGGCAGCGGCAGGACCGCGGCCGGCGCCCCGCCCTCGCGGCCGGCGACGCCGACACCGACGTCACCTTCGTCGGCGACGCCACCGGCGCGCACCTCGTCCTCAACCGCAACAAGGGCGAGTTGATGTGCCGTGCGTACGACGACGCCGACGGCCGCTGGCTGATCAACCCGATGTTCATCGAGCCGCTGCCACGCGAACGGGAGCTCTACCCGTGCTCGACGAGCGCGTACAACGAACCCGACGGAGGCGGAGGCCCCGTACGAAGGCCGGACGGATCGATCGTGCCCGATCAGAAGGACACCGTGTTCTGAGCGGCATGTGCCGAGCACCGTGTACTGATCTTCGGGGCTCGTCCTAGAGTGCCGGGATGAGTATGACGCCACCGCCCGGCTGGTACCGCGACCCGTCGTACCCGCTCGTCGAGCGCTGGTGGGACGGGACCGCCTGGACCGACCACCGGCGCCAGCCCGAGGCACCCCAACAGCCCTCGCCGCAGCAGGAGTCCGCCGAACCGGGTGCTTCCGGCCGGGCCAAGGTGGTCGCCCTCTCCGTGGCCGGAGTCGTCCTCGTCGCCTCGATCGTCACGGGTGCCCTGCTGCTGGGCCGGGACGAGGGTGGCGGCGACGCGGCGGTGCAGACCGGCCCGACCACCCCGACCGGTCCCACAGCGAGGGCGACCGACACCCCGTCGCCCTCGCCGTCCGCCTCCGCCTCCTCGGCCGACGACCCCTCCTCCGTGGTGGACGAGCTCAACGGCATCACCCTGCCGCTGCTCGACGGCTGGGTCAGGCCCCAGTACGTCGCCGAGGACGACGTCGTGATGACGACTCCGGGCACCTACGACTGCCCGGGCGACCCCGGCCTCTGCCGGCACGGCCGGGTCATCTCGCGCACGGCCACGGCGACCGACGTGAAGTCCCCGAAGGCCCTCGCCGAGCAGGACATCGAGGACGCCGCGAACGACGCGTACGACCGTGACCTCCTCGACAGCCGCCCCTACCGGGGCATCAAGTCCCACCACCTGGTGAAGGCGGGCTCGGTCGCCGTCGCCGGGCGTGCCGGGTACTTCGTGCGCTGGAAGGTCGGAACCGGGGTGGGGCCCGGCGGTTACGTCGAGTCGCTCGCCTTCCCGTCCAGCGTGGGCTCGGAGTCGCTCGTGATCGTCCGCTTCGCCTTCGACGCGGGCGCCGCCGGGCCGCCGCTCGCCGACATGGACCGGATCATCAAGGGGATACGCCCGGTGGGCGACGCCGGCACCGGCGGGGGCGTGGGCAGCAGCATCGGCCCGTCGCAGTGAACCGGGCCGACGAGGTCGCGGGAGGTCAGAGGAAGGTCTGGCCTTCGCCGCGATACGTCGGGACGGTGGCCGTCACCGCGTCGCCCTCCACCAGGTGGAGCGTGTCGAACCGCTCGCACAGCTCGCCGGCCTTGGCGTGCCGGAACCACACCTTGTCGCCGATGAGCAGATCGTCGGCCGGGGAGCCGAGCAGCGGCGTCTGCACCTCGCCGGGGCCCTCCTGGGGGTCGTACTTCAGCCCCTCCGGGAGGTAGGGGACGGGCAGCCGGTCGCGGCCCGCGGCGCCCGAGGCCGGGTATCCGCCGCCGAGTACGGTCACGATCCCGACCCCCGGGCGGCGGACGACGGGCTGGGCGAACAGCGCGGCCGGACGCCCCGTGAACGAGGTGTAGTTGTCGAAGAGCCTCGGCACGTACAGCCCCGACCCGGCCGCGATCTCGGTGACCGCGTCCTCCGCGGCGGTGTGCTGGACGCTGCCGGTGCCGCCGCCGTTGACGAACTCGAGGTCGGGCGCGACGGCACGGACGGCGCGGACCACCTCGGCGCGCCGCTGGGCGAGCTCTTTGCGGGCGGTGGCCTGCATCAGCCGGATGGCACGCGAGCGCAGGGGGCGCCCCTCGACCGCGTCGCCGACGCCCGCGATATGGCCCTCGTACGCCATGATCCCGACGAGCTTGAACCCCGGCCGGCGGGTGACGGCACGGGCCAGCTCGGCGACCTGGGCGGGAGAGTGCAGTGGCGAACGCAGCGCTCCGACCCGCACGCGGCCCCCGAGCAGCTTGAGGGAGGTGTCCAACTCCAGGCAGACACGCACGACTTCGGTGCCGCCCTGCCGGGACTCGTCGATGAGACGGAGCTGGGCCGGGTCGTCCACCATGACGGTCACGGCGGCGGCGAGCTTGGGGTCTGCGGCCAGCTCGGCGAACGCCTTGCGGTCCGCCGACGGGTAGGCGAGCAGTACGTCGTCGAAGCCGGACCTGGCCAGCCACAGGGACTCGGCGAGCGTGAAGGACATGAGTCCCGCGAAGCCGTCCCGGTCCAGGACGCGTTCGAGCAGGGCGCGGCAGCGGACCGACTTGCTGGCGACGCGGATCGGCTTGCCGCCGGCCCGGCGGACCAGGTCGTCCGCGTTCGCGTCGAAGGCCTCCAGGTCCACGATCGCGACGGGGGCGTCGAGGTGAGCGGTGGCCCGGTCGTAGCGGGCCCGGTCTGCGGCGCGGGCAGTCATGACCGAAGCCTGCCAGACTCGATTACCGCAGGGTAGGGGGACGTTCCGGGCAGATGCCCCGGGGCCCCGGACTGGTTCCCTCCGGGCCGGGGACAACCCGTAGAGTGACGCGCACGCAGGGAGGAACGACCTTGCCCCGACGGGCCCTGCCCGGGGTGACGGACCACCGGTGCGGGTATCCGTGCCCGTGGCGGGGTTCCCTTCCGCACAGGTGAAACGGCCCCGCCGAGCTCCAAGGCGGTCCGAGGCCCGGGTACGAGGAAACGGGGGGTCCATGAGCACGGAAGCGCGCCGCGCCTCCCTTCCCCCACACCCGCCGGCCCCTTCCTCTCCACCGGCCTGTTCGTCCCCACCGGCCCCTTCGTCCCCGCCGGGCTCGGCGGCTGCGTCTGCCCAGTCGGGCTCGGCGTCTTCGTCGGGTTCGGCGTCTGCTGCGGCCCTTTCGGGCTCGGCTCCGTCGTCGGCCGCCTCGTCTGCGTCGGCCCCGTCGGGCTCGGCCCCGTCGTCGGCCGCCTCGTCGTCGGCAGGCTCGGCGTCCGCGTCGGCCCCCTCGACTTGGCCGGCCGCCTCGACGTACCCGGCCTCATCGACTTGGCCGGCCCCCTCGCCTGCGTCGGCTTCGGCGACTTCGTCCGGTCCCTCGGCACCGCCGGCCCCCGTGGCTCCGCCCCGCCCGTCCGCACCGCCCCGCCCGGCCCAGCCTCCGACTTCGGCGCGGCCCGGGACGTCGGCCGAGCCCGTGCCGAAGTCCGAGTCATCGCTGCTGCCCCGTCCCACCACCGCCCCGACGGGCGATGCCCCGTCGACCGGAGGGCGGGAACAGCTGCCGGGTGAGGCTCCAGCGGTCCCGCCCCGTCCGGGGGAGCCGCCTTCGGCGGGGCAGCGGCCCGGCTCGGCACGGGCCCGGTCCGGCGGACGGTCCGTGGAGGATGGCGCGCACCGGTCGGCCGACGGAGGCGCGATGCGGGGTACGGCCCGAGCCTCGCGTGTGCCCTCGCCGCCACGTTCCTTCGACTTCTTCGACTCCTCCCCCGATACGGCCGAGACGGCTGACACGGCCGATACGTCGGCCTCCGCCTCGCGGGGCTCCGCGTCGACGTCCCGGGCGGAACCCCGGCGGTTCCCCGAACTGCGTCCCGAGCAGCGGTCGGGGGCGGTGACTCCGCCGCCGCCCGCGGCCTCCGCACGGTTCCCGGACGTCCCTCCGCCCGCCGTCGGGGCCCCGCGGTCCGGTGGGCCGGGACGCGCCGTCGTGCCCGAGGAGAGGGCCACGGAGACGACCCGGCGGCTGCGGCCCGTCCCGGCCCAGGAATCCGCCGCACCCCCAGTGACCTCATCCCCAGGCACCCCATCCCCAGCCACCCAGTCCCCGGTCCCCGCCCGGCCGGCGGGAACCCCGAGTGTGGAGCGTCCCTTCGTGTCGTTCGCGGAGCCGGAGGCGTACGACGACGGTGGCGGCGGACGTCCGCGAACGGTCGGCGGCAGGCGCACCCGGCCCCGTACCCTGGCCGCCGCGGCCTGCGTCGTGCTCGGACTCGGGCTCATCGGCGGTGCGGTGACGGGGAGTTGGCTGACCGGGGACGACACGGACGGGGCCGGCTCGCGCGGCGCGTTCACGGCGGCCGCGGGGCTCTGGCACAGCGTTCCTGTGGACCAGCTCTTCCCGCCCACCGTCCAGGGCGACGGCGCGGGCCCCGGCGGCGCCGACCGCACCTGGACGCGGATCGCCGTCGCCCCGGACACCGGCTGCAAGGACGCCTTCGACCCGCTGCTGCGCAAGGCCCTCGCCCCGGTCGGCTGCCTGCGGCTGCTGCGCGCCACCTACACGGACGCGACCCGCAGCCATGTCACCACCGTCGGCCTGCTGTTCACCAAGGCGGACGCGGCGGCCATGACCTCTCTGAAGGCCCGCTTCCAGAAAGAGGGTCTGGACCGGCGCACCGACCTGATGCCCCGTCCCTACGCCGCGAAGGGCACCGCCGCCGAGGGCTTCGGCGACGCCCAGCGCGCCTCCTGGACGGTGTCGGTCCTCACCGACGTCCCCGTCGTCGTCTACGCCGTCTCCGGCTTCGCCGACGGCCGCATCGTCACCGCTCCGCAGGCCGCCGCCGACGCCATGAAGGCCGGCGCGACCACGGCCCCCGCCCAGGCCGGCCTCGGCCACGAGGCGCAGGGGCTCGCCGACCGCGTGGAGCGAGGCCTCCGCAAGACCGCCGTCTCGGCCACGGAGAAGCCGTCATGACCCGCAAGGTGGGATTTCTCAGCGTCCTGCTGGCCGCCTCCCTCGCTCTGGTCCCCGCCACCACCGCCCACGCCGACGGCATACGCGCCAAGCAGTGGGCCCTCGACGCGATGCACACCCAGGAGGCCTGGCGGACGACCAAGGGCAAGGGCATCACCGTCGCCGTCCTGGACACCGGTGTCGACGCCCAGCACCCCGACCTCGCGGGCAACGTCCTCACCGGCAAGGACATGGTGGGCTTCGGAGCCTCCCGCGGCGAGCGCGCGTGGGCCCGGCACGGCACCGCCATGGCGGGCATCATCGCCGGGCACGGCCACGGCGCCGGCGACGCGGACGGCGTCATGGGCATCGCCCCCGAGGCGAAGATCCTCCCCGTCCGCGTCATCCTCGAAGACGGCGACTCCGCCCGTACGAAGGCCCGGACCACCCGCGGCAATGCCCTCGCCGAGGGCATCCGCTGGGCCACCGACCACGGCGCCGACGTCATCAACCTCTCCCTCGGCGACGACTCCAAGTCCGCCCATCCCGAACCCGCCGAGGACGAGGCCGTCCAGTACGCCCTGAAGAAGGGTGTGGCCGTGGTCGCCTCGGCCGGCAACGGCGGCGAGAAGGGCGACCACGTCTCGTATCCGGCCGCGTACCCGGGCGTGATCGCCGCGACCGCCGTCGACCAGTACGGCACCCGCGCCTCGTTCTCCACCCGCCGCTGGTACGCCACCGTCAGCGCCCCCGGCGTCGACGTCGTCATCGCCGACCCCGACGACCGGTACTACGAAGGCTGGGGCACCAGCGCGGCCTCCGCGTTCGTCTCCGGCGCGGTCGCACTCGTCAAGGCCGCGCACCCGGGTCTGACCCCGGCCCAGATCAAGCAGCTCCTGGAGGACACCGCCCGTAACGCGCCCAACGGCGGCCGTGACGACGCCCGCGGCTTCGGTTTCATCGACCCCGCCGCCGCGATCAAGGCCGCCGACCGGCTCAAGCCGGAAGGACTCCATTCGGCGGCGTACGGCGAGAAGTACTTCGGTCCGGGCCCCGACACCACGAAGGACGACCCCAACTCCACCGACTGGCTGGGCCCGACCGCGGGCGCCCTGGGCGTGCTCCTCCTGGTGGCGGCGGTGGCACTGTGGCGGGGCCGCAGGTTCCCGCACCACACCCCGTAAGGAGAGGCCCCCTGAGGGGCGCGGGGCAGTGACATCGTGCAGCGCAATGCCGTGACGTCGAGCTGCCGTGACGTCGAGCTGTCGTGACGTCGAGCTGTCGTGACGTCAAGCTGTCGTGACGGCAGTCGCGGCGAAGGAACCCTCAGCCCTGCCCGTCCGCGAACGCGGAGACCGCGGCCTTCGCCGCCGCCTCCACCAGCGAGATCCCCTTCGTCTTCGTCGAGTTGCCGTTCGACAGTGTCGCCACCAGGTAGCCGTTCCCGTCGACGGTGACCCGCCCGATGCTGTTGATGTCCCACAGCTCGGTCGTGCTGCGCGCCAGCCACCCGTTCTTCAGGGCCCACTGGGAACCGTCGGCCGCGGCCGACACCCCCCAGTGCTGGTCGGCCGCGATCCGGCCCATCAGACCCTGCAGATACGTCCGCGAGCTCGCGCTGAGCAGCGACTCACCGTCC
Source organism: Streptomyces sp. NPDC058246 (assembly GCF_042881985.1). Classification (NCBI taxonomy): domain Bacteria; kingdom Bacillati; phylum Actinomycetota; class Actinomycetes; order Kitasatosporales; family Streptomycetaceae; genus Streptomyces; species Streptomyces sp. NPDC058246. The sequence continues at coordinate 17,161 of NZ_JBHVWZ010000035.1, forward strand.
CCGAACACCTGCCGCAACAAGGTCAGTTGGTCGGCGGCCGTGGTCTGCGTCAGCCCCCACAGCATGCCGTCGCCGCCCTCGGTGTCGGTCAGCCCGAAGCGCTTGTTGGCGGCGGCGAGACCGTCCGCCTTCCCGATGATGTTCCACAGCGCGGACGCCGACGTGTTGTCGCTGTTCTCGATCATCGCGGTGGCGTACGTCTTCTCCTCCGCCGTGAGATGCCGGTCCGCGTCCTGAGCCTCGAGCAGCAGCGTGGCCAGGATGTCGACCTTGACGATGCTCGCGGTGTCGAAGGTGCCGCCGCCGTACCCGGCGCTCTCACCGGACTTGAGGTCGAGCACCGCGACCGACACGTCCGCGCCGTCCGCCACGGTCACCGACTTCATCGCCTCGGCGAGCAACGCGTCCCGGTCCGGCGTGGGCTCCGTCACAGGTTCCACCGAGGCCTCCTCACTGACGGTCGGCGACGCCGAGGAAGACGCCGGAGCCGCCGAAGACCGCGACGACTCGGACGACGATACGAGGCCCGGGCCGTCGTGCGCCTGCGCCTTCACGTACACCGCCCCGGCCGCCGTACCGCTCAGGAGGACGGCGAAGGCCACCGACGTATAGACGAGCGGCTTGCGCCGGGACGGGCGGGCGCGGCGCCCGCGGGCTCTGTGACGGTCCATCCCGCGATGCTCGGCGGCGGGACTGTGCCCGCGGTTAGACGAATGTTAGAGGTGTGTCAGGGAAGGCTGAGAAACCCATGAGTCCCGTCAACGCCGGGTTACCGGGCCCGCACAAGCGCAGCAGCATCCCCCCGATAGGGTCGGGGACCGTGGCGAACAAGAACATTCCCGACTCCGGCTTCTCCGACGACGACGGCTCCGCCGATCCCCGGCTGAGCGCGGCGCTCGCGGCCTGGGCCGAGGACCGCACCGCCGTCCGGCCGGTCCTGGAGGCGCTCAAGGGCGCCCGGCTGCTGGTGCCCGTCGTGGCCGTCCTCGGCGAGGTCGAGGAGGACGAGAACGGGCTGCGCCACGAGAAGACCAGCGACATGGCGGTGCCGACCCTGAAGGCCGGCGGCCGCACGGCGCTGCCCGCGTTCACCTCCACCGCGTCACTGGCCCGCTGGGACCCCGCGGCCCGCCCCGTCGCCGTACCCCTGCACCAGGCCCTGCGGGCGGCGGCGCACGAGAAGGCCGACACGATCGTGCTGGACCTGGCCGGTCCCGTGCCCTACGAGCTGGCGGGCCCGGCCCTGCTGGCGCTCGCCGAGGGGCGTACGTCCGCCGATCCGCTCGCGGACCCCGCCGTCGTCGAGGCGGTACGGGCCGCGGTCGCCGCCGAGCCCCTGGTGGTGCGCGCCCATCTCGGCCCGGGTCGGGCCGACGGCACCCTCGCCCTCGTCCTGGACCCGTCCGCCGCCCCGGCCGAGACCGCCCGTGCGGTCGCCGAGCGACTCGCGGCCGACGAAACGCTGAGGGCCCGCCTGGTCCGCGGCCTCGACCTGGCACTGCTGCCGGCCGAGGCGACGCCGCCGGGCGAGCCCCTCTACGTACGTCCCTGAAGACGCTCGACTTCTCCGCTTCTCCGCTTCTGTGGCTTCTCGGCTTTGCCGCGTAAGCCTCCGAAGTGCTCCGCGTACGCCGTGAGTCCTAGCCGTAGATCGGGCCCGTGTACTTCTCGCCCGGGCCCTGGCCCGGCTCGTCCGGGACGATCGACGCCTCGCGGAAGGCCAGCTGCAGCGACTTGAGGCCGTCGCGCAGCGGCGCCGCGTGGAAAGAGCTGATCTCCGTCGCACTCGCGTCGAGCAGACCGGCCAGCGCGGTGACCAGCTTGCGGGCCTCGTCGAGGTCCTTGTGCTCGTCGCCCTCCTCGGTCAGACCGAGCTTCACGGCGGCGGCGCTCATCAGGTTGACGGCGACCGTCACGATCACCTCGACCGCGGGGACCTCGGCGATGTCGCGGGTCATGGTGTCGTAGTCGGGGTTCTGGGGAGGGGTGTCACTCATGCCTCACACGATAGGCCCCGGCGCGCCCGTCCCCGTGCGGGGGAGTACGGGTGGCCGCGCCCGCACTGAGCGGGGGAGGCGCACGTGCCCGCGCCCGCACTGAGCGGGGGAGGTTCGCGTGGCCGCGCCCGCACCGGGCGACAAGGGCGGGTGGCCTGCCCGGAGCACGCCGGTTCGCGCCTCTCCCGGGGAGCTGCTAACCTTGTGTAACGACCGGCTGGACACGCATGTGCCCGGCCCACAAGTGGAGGCTCCGATCTCCCACCCGACCGTCCTCAGGGATGGCGGGTCACCCGGTCAGGCGGCCACCACCGTTCCGTACGGACGGTGGAGTCGCCCGAAGTGCGCCCCGCGGTTCACCGCGGCGGTGTTCCGGTAGTCCTTGGAGCCCCGCCTGTGTCCCGTCCGGGGCATTTTTCATGCCCCGCGGTGGTTGGTCCAATGTCATCAGAGACATACGCGGCTGTCCGCCAGACCGCCGTGTGGTGCTACCGAGGAGGATCCATCAGCACCGAGCCCCGCATCAACGACCGGATTCGCGTTCCCGAGGTGCGACTTGTCGGTCCCAGCGGCGAGCAGGTCGGGATTGTTCCGCTTGCCAAGGCGCTGGAGCTTGCGCAGGAGTACGACCTCGACCTGGTCGAGGTGGCCGCGAGCGCGCGCCCGCCGGTCTGCAAGCTCATGGACTACGGGAAGTTCAAGTACGAGTCGGCCATGAAGGCCCGTGAGGCGCGCAAGAACCAGGCGCACACGGTCATCAAGGAAATGAAGCTCCGGCCGAAGATCGACCCGCACGACTATGACACCAAAAAGGGTCACGTCGTCCGGTTCCTCAAGCAGGGCGACAAGGTCAAGATCACGATCATGTTCCGTGGTCGCGAGCAGTCCAGGCCGGAACTCGGCTACCGACTGCTGCAGCGTCTCGCGTCAGACGTCGAGGACCTCGGTTTCGTCGAGTCGAACCCGAAGCAGGACGGCCGGAACATGATCATGGTTCTCGGTCCGCACAAGAAGAAGACCGAGGCGATGGCCGAGGCCCGTGAGGCACAGGCGGCTCGCAAGGCAGAAGCGAAGGCCAACCCGGGTCGCTCGCAGAACGCCGCGGACGGCGAGATCGCCGACGCGGAGATCGCCGACGCCGAGACCACCGAGGCCGAGACCACCGAGGCCCCGGCCGAGGCTTCCGCCGAGGCCTGATCCCAGGGCGAGAGCCCCGGGATACCCAGGACGCGAGTCCAGGGAGTCCCGGGACACCAGTCCAGGGATGTCAATCGATACATATGACGTTCCACCGTGCCCGGTTTCACGACCGGGCACCGGAACGCCACTGACGAGGAGAGAACGGCGCTATGCCGAAGAACAAGTCGCACAGCGGTGCCAGCAAGCGCTTCAAGATCACCGGCTCCGGCAAGGTGCTCCGTGAGCGCGCCGGCAAGCGCCACCTGCTCGAGCACAAGTCGTCCCGACTGACGCGCCGCCTCACCGGCAACGCCGAGATGGCCCCGGGCGACGCCAAGAAGATCAAGAAGCTTCTCGGCAAGTGACGTCGGGCGCGCACCGCGCGTCTGATCTCCGACCGGGACCCCATCGATTTCGGGTCGTGTGAGTCCAACCACGGCCCCGCTACAAGGAGTTAACAAGTGGCACGCGTCAAGCGGGCAGTCAACGCCCACAAGAAGCGCCGGGCGATCCTCGAAGCCGCCTCCGGCTACCGCGGTCAGCGTTCGCGCCTGTACCGCAAGGCCAAGGAGCAGGTCACCCACTCGCTGGTCTACAACTACAACGACCGCAAGAAGCGCAAGGGTGACTTCCGTCAGCTGTGGATCCAGCGCATCAACGCCGCTGCCCGCGCCAACGGCATCACGTACAACCGCTTCATCCAGGGTCTGAAGGCCGCGAACATCGAGGTCGACCGCAAGATCCTCGCGGAGCTGGCCGTCAACGACGCCAACGCGTTCGCCGCGCTCGTCGAGGTGGCGCAGAAGGCGCTGCCGTCGGACGTCAACGCGCCGAAGGCCGCGTGACGCTCGCGCTGGCTTGAGCCGGATGCACATCGGACCCGCAGGCCATGACGGCCTGCGGGTCCGATTGCGTGGGGCCCGGCCGACCTGCGGTCGGCGTGAGCGGTGAGCCTGTGCAAACCCGGTCGTCCCCTCCCCGCGAACGCTGCACGGTCGCTCCTGCGGGCCGCGCGCCGCGCGGGACGGCTGCGGGCATGGCCTGCGCCTGCCCCGCCCGCTGCCGCCGCATGCAAAGCCGGGCCAAGCCGCGCAAAACGATTCGCCGCCAAGCGCTCCACCGCGACCGCCGGACGCAGACGCAGCCCGCGAGCGGCACCGCAGCCGATCGCGCCCGGCGCCCTCGGGGCGGGAACCCGCTGCGCGGCGTGCGACCGCGACCACGACGGGGTATCCGCCAGGACGAGCGGATGCGCCGGGAAGCGGGTCCACCGCGAAGCGGATTCGCCGCGCAGCGGGTGATCAGTGCCGTCCTGGCGGGTCCGACGCCCCCGTGGCGGATGAGAACGCCCCTCCGTAACCCCGAAGGTGATCCCATGTCCCCGGCTCCCGAGCTGATCTCCCCGCGTTCGTCTCGTGTGTCCGCCGCGCGGCGGCTGGCCAGGCGGAACTTCCGAGGGAAGGAGCGGCTGTTCCTCGCCGAGGGGCCGCAGGCCGTCCGGGAGGCGGCGGCGCATCGCCCCGACGGCACCGCCACCCTCGTCGAGCTGTTCGCCACCGCCGAGGCCGCGGAGCGGTACGCCGACATCGTGGCGGACGCCCGCGACGCCGGGGCCCGAGTGCACCTCGCCGCCGAGGAGGTGATCGCCGACATCTCCACGACGGTCACCCCGCAGGGGCTTGTCGGGGTCTGCCGGTTCCTGGACACCCCGTTCGAGGAGATCCTCCGGCAGCGGCCCAAGCTCGTCGCCGTACTCGCGCACGTCCGGGACCCCGGGAACGCCGGAACCGTGCTGCGGTGCGCCGACGCCGCCGGCGCCGAGGCCGTCGTCCTCACCGACGCGTCCGTCGATCTGTACAACCCGAAGGCCGTACGCGCCTCGGTGGGGTCCCTGTTCCATCTGCCCGTCGCCGTCGGTGTGCCCGTGGAGCGGGCCGTGCAGGGGCTCAAGGACGCGGGCGTACGGATTCTCGCCGCCGACGGGGCGGGGGAGGACGACCTCGACGACGAGCTCGACAACGGAACCATGGGCGGGCCCACGGCCTGGGTGTTCGGGAACGAGGCATGGGGGCTTCCGGAGGAGACCCGCGCGCTGGCCGATGCCGTCGTGCGCGTTCCGATCCACGGAAGGGCCGAGAGTCTGAACCTCGCCACGGCCGCAGCCGTATGTCTCTACGCATCCGCCCGTGCACAGCGTGCCTCCGGAGGGTGCCGTTCCGTCACCGACAGCTAGTAGGGTGACGGGCTCGGGGGCCCTCTGCGCCAGACGAGAGGTGGGGTACGGGGATGAGTGTCGGCACGAGCGGTGCGCAGAAGGCGCCGCGAGCACGGGACGTGCGCGGCACACCCACGTCCCGGCGCGGTGAGCTCACCACCGAGCGTGAAGCCGACCCCGCCCTCGAAGCCGAAGCCCGAGCCAAAGGCGACTCCGAAGCCGGAATCGACCCCGAAGCCAAAGCCGAATCCGACGCCGAAGTTGACCCCGGAGCCGGAATCGATCTCGGAGCCGGAGTCGACCACGGAGCCAAGACCGACCCCGAACCCAAAGCCGACGCCGAACCCCAAGCCGACCTCGGAGCCGGAGTCGACCCCGAAGTCCCCCCCGAACCCAAAGGCGACCCCGAGGCCGGAATCGACCCCGGAGCCGGAATCGACCCCGGAGCCGAGCTGGGCATCGACCCCGACGATCTGCCCGACGGGCTCGTCGTCGCCGACGAGCACGGCCGGGTGGTCTGCTTCAACGCCGCCGCGGCGCGCATCACCGCCGTGCCGGCCTCCGAGGCCCTCGGACGCCGGCTCGAATCGGCTCTCCCTCTGGAGGATCTGGAGGGTCGCCGCTGGTGGCAGCTGACCGAGCCGTACGGCGGTCTGGCGATCCGCAACGGCCAGCCCGAGCGCAATCTGCTGCTGCCCGGCGGTCGTGAGGTCCTCGTCTCGGCGCGCTATGTGCGGACGAACCCCGCCGGACCCGTCCGCCGCGTCGTCGTCTCGCTGCGCGACACCGAGGCCCGCCGCCGCACCGAGCGCAGCCACGCCGAGCTGATCGCCACCGTCGCCCACGAACTGCGCTCGCCGCTCACCTCCGTCAAGGGCTTCACGGCCACCCTGCTCGCCAAGTGGGAGCGCTTCACCGACGACCAGAAGAAGCTCATGCTGGAGACCGTCGACGCCGACGCGAACCGCGTCACTCGCCTCATCGCCGAGCTGCTCGACATCTCCCGCATCGACTCCGGACGCCTTGAAGTGCGCCGCCAGCCCGTCGACATCGGCGCGGCCGTCGGCCGGCACATCCAGGCGTACGTCGCCTCGGGACAGTCGGCCGACCGTTTCCTGCTGCGCATCGAGCAGCCCCTGCCCGCCCTCTGGGCCGACCCGGACAAGATCGACCAGGTGCTCAGCAACCTCCTGGAAAATGCGGTGCGCCACGGCGAGGGAACCGTCACGATCGACGTGGCGCCCTCGGCGTCCCCGCGAGAGCGGGGCGACGACGAGAGCACAGCGAGCACGGCGACCGTCGCGAGCGCGGCGAACGCCGCCACGTCGGTCACCGTGAGCGACGAAGGCACCGGCATCCCGGAGGAGTCCATGAACCGCGTCTTCACCCGCTTCTGGCGGGGCAGCAAGCGCGGCGGCACGGGCCTCGGGCTGTACATCGTCAAGGGCATCGTCGAGGCCCACGGCGGCACCATCACGGTCGGCCGCGCCCCCGGCGGCGGCGCCGAGTTCCGATTTACGTTGCCCGTGGGCACCCCGGCGTATCTGCTCTGACGCCGAAGAGGCCCCACGGGCGCACGCGTACCGGAGTCACCCCTCGGACTGCGCGTCCAGGGCATGCTCCCACCCCGTTAGACTCGGCCTTTGGCACCTTTGCGTCCCTCGATGTGGACGATTCGTCTCCGAGTCGTCGGCGGGGACCATCCGCCAGCCAACCGGAAGCACGGGAAGAGATGTCGGCACCGAATAAGTCGTACGACCCTGTAGAGGTCGAGGCCTTGAAACCGGAAGAGATCGAGCGCATGCGGGACGAGGCGCTCGCCGCCTTCGCGGCCGCCGGTGACCTCGACGCGCTCCAGGAGGCGAAGGTCGCCCACACCGGCGGCACCTCGCCGCTGGCCCTCGCCAACCGCGAGATCGGCGCCCTGCCCCCGCACGCCAAGGCCGCGGCCGGCAAGCTGGTCGGCCAGGCCCGGGGCGCCGTCAACAAGGCCCTGGCCGCCCGCCAGGCGGAGCTGGAGGCCGATCGCGACGCCCGCGTGCTGGTCGAGGAGGCGGTGGACGTCACGCTGCCGTACGACCGCGTGCCGGCCGGCGCCCGGCACCCGCTGACCACGTTCATGGAGCGGGTCGCGGACGTCTTCGTGTCCATGGGGTACGAGATCGCCGAGGGCCCCGAGGTCGAGGCGGAGTGGTTCAACTTCGACGCCCTGAACTTCGGCCCGGACCACCCGGCCCGGCAGATGCAGGACACCTTCTTCGTACAGGGCCCCGAGGCTGCGTCCGACAGCGGCTCCGCCGCGGGCTCGGGCGACGAGTCCGGTGTGGTCCTGCGCACGCACACCTCGCCCGTGCAGGCCCGCGCCCTGCTCGACCGCGAGCCCCCGGTCTACGTCGTCTGCCCGGGCCGTGTGTACCGCACGGACGAGCTGGACGCCACGCACACCCCGGTCTTCCACCAGATCGAGCTGCTGGCCGTCGACGAGGGCCTCACCATGGCCGACCTCAAGGGCACCCTGGACCACATGGTCCAGTCGCTCTTCGGTCCGGAGATGAAGACCCGGCTGCGCCCGAACTTCTTCCCCTTCACCGAGCCGTCCGCCGAGATGGACATGCTCTGCTACGTCTGCAAGGGCGAGTCCGTCGGCAACCCCGACCGCCCCTGCCGGACCTGCTCCAGCGAGGGCTGGATCGAGCTCGGCGGCTGCGGCATGGTCAATCCGCGGGTGCTGATCGCCTGCGGCGTCGACCCGGAGAAGTACAGCGGCTTCGCCTTCGGGTTCGGCATCGAGCGGATGCTGATGTTCCGCCACAACGTCGAAGACATGCGAGACATGGTCGAGGGTGACGTCCGGTTCACCCGGCCGTTCGGGATGGAGATCTGATGCGGGTCCCGCTTTCTTGGCTGCGGGAGTACGTCGACCTGCCGGCGACGGAGACCGGGCGCGACGTCCAGGCCAAGCTCATTTCGGTCGGCCTGGAGGTCGAGACCGTCGAGCAGCTCGGCGCCGACCTCAAGGGCCCCCTGGCCGTCGGCCAGGTGCAGTCCATCGAGGAGCTGGAGGGCTTCAAGAAGCCCATCCGCTTCTGCCTGGTCGACGTCGGCCAGGCCAACGGCACCGGTGAGCCCCAGGAGATCGTCTGCGGCGCCCGCAACTTCTCCGTCGGCGACAAGGTCGTCGTGGTCCTCCCGGGCGCCGTGCTGCCCGGCGGCTTCGCGATCGCCGCGCGCAAGACGTACGGCAGGACCTCGCACGGCATGATCTGCTCCGGCGACGAGCTGGGCATGGGTGACGACGGCAGCGGCGGAATCATCGTCCTGCCGCCGGAGACCGAGGTCGGCACCGACGCGATCGAGCTGCTCCAGCTCGTCGACGAGGTCCTCGACATCGCCGTCACGCCCGACCGCGGCTACGCCCTGTCGATGCGCGGCGTCGCCCGCGAGACCGCCGTCGCCTACGGCCTGCCGCTGCGCGACCCGGCGCTGCTCGACGTACCGGCGCCGAACGCGTTCGGCTACCCGGTGCAGATCTCCGAGCCGCTCGGCTGCGACCGCTTCACCGCCCGTACGGTGACGGGTCTCGACCCCGAGGCCCGCTCCCCGATCTGGCTGCAGCGCCGCCTCCAGAAGGCGGGCATGCGCCCGATCTCGCTCGCCGTCGACATCACCAACTACGTGATGCTGGAGCTCGGCCAGCCCCTGCACGCCTACGACCGCACCCGCGTCCAGGGCGCGATCGGCGTGCGCCGGGCCACCCAGGGCGAGAAGCTCACCACCCTCGACGGCGTCACCCGCACGCTGGACGCCGAGGACCTGGTGATCACCGACGACCGCGGGCCGATCGGCCTCGCGGGTGTCATGGGCGGCGCGAACACCGAGATCGACGACACCGAGGGCACCACCACTGAGGTCGTCATCGAGGCCGCGCACTTCGACGCCATCGCGATCGCGCGCACGGCCCGCCGCCACAAGCTGGCCTCCGAGGCCTCCAAGCGCTTCGAGCGCGGTGTCGACCCGCAGGCCGCCTCCGCCGCCGCCCAGCGCACGGTCGACCTCCTCGTCCTCCTCGCCGGCGGCACCGCCGACGCCGGGGTCACCGAGGTCATCGCGCCCTCCGCGCCGCACACCATCACCATCCCGGCGAACCACCCGGACAAGGTGGCCGGTGTCGACTACGGCCGCGAGACCGTCGTACGCCGTCTCCAGCAGGTCGGCTGCGACGTCTACGGGCAGGACGAGCTGATCGTCACCGTGCCGTCCTGGCGGCCCGACCTGACGGATCCGAACGACCTGGCCGAAGAGGTCATCCGGCTGGAGGGCTACGAGAACCTGCCCTCCACGCTGCCGAAGCCCCCCGCGGGCCTGGGCCTCACCGACCGGCAGCGGCTGCACCGTCGCATCGGCCGCGCGCTGGCCGGCGCCGGGTACGTCGAGGCGCCGAACTACCCGTTCATCGGCGAGCATGTCTTCGACCAGTTCGGCCTCGCCGCCGACGACCCGAACCGCAAGGTCGTCAAGCTGGTCAACCCGCTCTCCGACGAGGAGCCCGCCCTCCGTACGACGCTGCTGCCGGGCCTGCTCGGCGCGCTGCGCCGCAACGACGGACGCGGCTCGCACGACCTGGCGCTCTTCGAGACGGGCCTGGTCTTCCACCCGCAGGAGCGGCTGCGGGTCGCCGGGCGGCTGCCCGTCGACCACCGTCCCACCGACGAGGAGATCGCGTCGCTCACCGCCGCCCTCCCCGTCCAGCCCCGGCACGCCGCCGTCGTCCTCGCGGGCGCCCGCGAGCAGGCCGGCTGGTGGGGCAAGGGCCGTCCGGCCGACTGGGCCGACGCCATCGAGGCCGCGCGCATCCTGGCCCGCGAGGCGGGGACCGAACTCCTCGTCCGCTCCAGCCAGTACGGGCCGTGGCACCCGGGCCGCTGCGCCGAGCTCGCGGTCCGCGTCGACGGTGCGGAGAAGGTCATCGGGTACGCCGGTGAGCTGCACCCCGGTGTCCTGAAGACCCTGGGCCTGCCCGCGCGCACCTGCGCGATGGAGCTGGACCTGGACGCCCTGGAGCGCGCGAGCGCCGGCCTCGTGAAGGGCCCGCGGATCTCCACCTTCCCGGTCGCCACGCAGGACGTCGCGCTGGTCGTCGACACGTCCGTCCCACACACGGATGTCGAGGCCGCGCTCCGCGAGGGCGCCGGTGCGTTGCTGGAGTCCATCCGGCTGTTCGACGTCTACGAGAACGCGGAGCAGCTCGGTGAGGGCCGGAAGTCGCTGGCGTACGCGCTGCGGTTCCGCGCCGCCGACCGCACGCTGACGGTCGACGAGGCGTCGGCCGCTCGCGACGCGGCGGTGGCGCTGGCCGCTGAGCGCACGGGGGCGGTGTTGCGCGGAGCCTAGAGGCTCCCCCGGTACAACCGGCGGAGCTAGAGGCTCCGCCGGTTGTACCGGGGAACTGCGGGTCGTCCGTCGGCTGCGGGTTGTTCGCGGCTTGTCACGCAGTTCCCCGCGCTCCTCTCAGGGGCGCTTCACCCCACGCCCACCTGCATAAATGCACGTGTCCGAAGGTGCCTCACTCATTCGGGTGACAAGTGCGGGCGATCTGGCCCGATCGGGGCATGCGGTCGACAGAATCGGACCGGCCCAGAGGGTACGAGGTGGAACTCCAGGGCCGTACTGCGCAGTCAGGGCCTAATGGGGGGCCATCGGCATGATCCGTATCAAGGCTGGGGTTCCCTGCAGGGCGAGGCCCCGAGCACATGCGCGCACGCACAGCGGGTTCAGGGCCGTTGTCGCCCGCAGGGGCCCACGCCCTCCGCAGCGGGATCCCCGGTGCGATCCCCGGCGTCTTCGGCGGGTGCTCTCTCTGGGGCTGCCCACCGTCTGGGGCGCGACGGCGATCACGTACAAAATGGCCTGTCCGCTCGCCCAGCAGAACGGGCTCGGCGCGCGGATCGTCACCAGCGCCGTCTTCTTCGCGGTCGGGACGGGCCTGATCCTCCACGTCAGACGGGCGCTGCTGCGGGAGCTCCGGCAGCTCCGCAAGGTCGCTGGCGCCGCCCAGAACGTGCTGCTGCGGCCGCTGCCCCCGCGCATCGACGGGCTGAACACCGCCGCGGCCCAGCTGTCCGCGGACCGTGGCGCGAGCATCGGCGGCGATCTGTACGAGGTGATCGCCACCGAGCACGGTGTACGGATCGTCATGGGCGACGTCCGCGGGCACGGGATCGGCGCCATCGGGACGGTCGCCGCCGTCCTCGGCAGTTTCCGCGAGGCCGTGCACGACGAGCCCGAACTCGGCTGCGTCCTCAGAAGACTCGAGCGGGCGCACGCCCGGCATCTGCGCGAGCGGGCGCGGGCCGAGCACCCTTCGGCCGGACTCGATCCCGACAGCTCCGTCGCGGAGGAGTTCGTCACCGTGCTGCTGCTGGAGATCCGCCACGACGGCGAGGTGTACGCCCTCAACTGCGGTCACCCCTGGCCGTATCTGCTGAGCGGTGGCAGGGCCGAACCGCTGACCCGGGCCGATCCGCTGCCTCCGCTGGGTCCGTTCCCGCTTCCGGCCGAGCTGGCGCCCACCGACTGCGGCCCCTTCCTGCCCGGCGAGGCGCTGTTCCTGCACACCGACGGGGCCGAGGACGCCCGTGACGCCCGAGGCCGCTTCTTCCCACTGGCGGCGACTCTGGCCGAGGCGGCACGTGAGACCCCGGTGGTCGTCCCTCAGGCGATCCTCCGATCTGTCTTCGCCGCGCTGCTCCGCCATGCGGGAGGCAGACCGGCCGACGACATCGCCCTGCTCGTCCTGCGCAATGACCGCCGGGCCACGCGCCCCCGGGTAGGGGCGGGGGGCGCCGGCTGCCCAGCCGCACACGACCAGCAGCCGTCAAATCACCTGTAGTACCCGGTACTCGATCGCTCGGTCGGAGCCGGCGGCGACCGTCCGCCCCGCCACGGAGTGTCGGGCAGGCAGCTGGGCGGACGGCGCGGAATCGGGCCGCCGCACTGTACGAGGGGGAGCCGGCGGCCCGGCCGGCCTCTTGCGAGGCATTTCAGTCAACCGGCCAGAAACGCTCCGCGACAGCGCGCGTACTGCCCGGATACGGGCACTCGGTTCACACCCCGTGTGAAGCACTCGGTTCACACCCCGTGTGGAACAGGACGCACTAGTCTGACGGCAACGAGTCACCCGGGGGGCCTTCATGCAGCCCAACACTCTGCTCGACGCGATTCTCGACGAGGCGGGCATCTCGCACGCGGGACTCGCCGCCCACGTCAATCAGGCAGGGAGAGCGCGCGGTCTCGCGCTCAGGTACGAACACACCGCCGTCGCACGGTGGTTGAAGGGCCAGCGGCCGCGCGGCCAGGTGCCCGACCTGATCTGCGAGGTGCTCGCGGGACGGCTCCACCGGCCCGTCACGCTCGACGACATCGGTCTCGGCGTACCCGGCGAGCCGGCCGCACCGCACGGCACCTCGCTCTCCGGCTTCGTCGAGCGCGCCACCGCCCTGTGGCGCTCCGACGAACAGCAGCGCCCGCACATCCTCGGCGCCCCGGCCGTCACCGGAACGCCCGCGGTGATGCCCGTGTGGGAGTGGGAGAACCCGCCCGAGGACGTGGACGTCTCACGCGGCGGACGCCATCACGTGAAGATGTCCGACATCGAGATGCTGCGCGCGGCCCGCGCCCACTACGAGCAGATGTACCGCAAGGCCGGCGGCATAGCGACCCGCACCCGGATCGTCGGCTTCCTCAACTCCGAGACCGCGCCCCTGCTGCGCGGCAGCTACACGGACGCCACCGGCCGTCAACTCCACCGCGCGACCGGAGGGTTGGTCGCCATCGCGGGCATCTGCGCCTACGACTCCGACGCGCACGGACTCGCCCAGCGCTACTTCCACCAGGCGCTGCGCCTGGCGAAGGCCAGCGGGGACCGGGGACTTGGTGCCTACGTCATAGCCCTGCTGGTCAACCAGGCGCTGTTCATGCGCGAGTACCGGCAGGCCGTCGCCTTCGCCGAGGCCGCGCTGCGCGCCGCCGGACGGCACATCACTCCGGCGCTCGCCTCCGACCTCTACGCGATGCAGGCCAAGGCGTACGCGCACCTCGGCGACGGCAGCAGCGCGCTGTCCTGCATCCGGCGTGCCGAGCAGGCCGCCGAGCGGATTCGACGCGGCTACGAGCCCGATGAGACCGGCTATGTCCAGCCGGGCCTGGTCAACGTACAGGTGGCGGAGGCGCTGCTCAGCCTCGGCGACCTGGTGGCGGCGGCCGAGCACGCCATGGCGGCCGTGGACACGCCGGCGCACGACCGGGGACGCGTGCACCGGCTCGCCATGCTCAGCCACATCGAACTGCGCCAGGGCAACGCCGACAAGGCGGTGGCCACCGCGGTCCAAATGGCCGAGCAGGCACGCGGGATGGAGTCCCAGCGCCTGCGCGACAGACTGCGCGCGGTACGCGAACACCTGGTGCGCAGCGGCTGTGCGGGGACCTCCGAGGCCGCCGAACTCATCGACGGCGCACTGCGCGTACCGCTCTAGACACCTGGCCCGCCGCCACCGCTGCACTGTGCCCCGACTGCTGTGAGCCTGCTGTCAGGACGCTCCTGCTGCGATATTGCCATCTACTCGGCGGAAGGTGGCAGAACCGTGCAGTGGACGAAACAGAACGAACAAACTGTGTATGAAAACCGCTGGTTCAGCGTCAATCTCGCAGATGTCGAGCTGCCGGACGGTCGGCACCTCGATCACTTCTTGATCCGGCTGCGGCCCGTGGCCGTGGCCACGGTGGTGAACGAGGCCAATGAGGTGCTGCTCCTGTGGCGGCACCGCTTCATCACCGACAGCTGGGGATGGGAACTCGCGGCGGGCGTCGTCGAGGACGGTGAGGACATCGCCGTGGCGGCGGCCCGCGAACTGGAGGAGGAGACCGGCTGGCGGCCGGGACCTCTGCGCCATCTGATGAGCGTCGAGCCCTCCAACGGGCTCACCGACGCCCGGCACCACATCTTCTGGGCCGATGAAGGCGCGTACATCGGACACCCCGTGGACGACTTCGAGTCGGACCGTCGGGAATGGGTTCCCTTAAAACTCGTTCCCGACATGGTCGCCCGCGGCGAGGTCCCGGCCGCCAACATGGCTGCCGCACTGCTCCTCCTGCACCACCTCAGGCTCGGGCAGGACGCGTTGCCCTGATCGTCCCCCCCCAACGTCCTGGGACCACCTAGTGGCCCAGAGCCTGCCAGACGGCCACGGCCAGCGCGCCCACGGCCGCAAGGACCGCGAGGGCGGGCAGTGGCCAGCGGGTGTGTTCCAGGGCGACGACCCGTGCGCTCAGGTCGTCGAGATCCTTGGCGGTCTGGTCGTCGCGCTGAGTGAGCAGCGCCAGGCCTCCCTCGATGCGGGTGAAGCCCACCTCGAGGGACCGGCGTAACTCTGCGAGTTCCCTTGGGGCCAGGGGATGCTCGGGGTCGGCGGTCACTTGTCCGCTCCTTTCCGTAGTCGTCACATCCCTTACATGCGCACGGAAAGTCAACTCGCCTGGTGGACAGGTGGGGAGCGTGTGCGAGGGGCATATGCGTGCCCGGCGCGCACACGGTGTGTGAATGGCGCGGGCCCGGCACCGCGAACGGTGCCGGGCCCGCGCAAGCCCGAGGCTCACGGTCCGTAATCAGGCAGGGGTGTCTTCAGGCCAACGAGCCGTCACGGGCGCCACGCGTACGGGCGGCCGACAACCCGTCCGCGTGCCGTGTGCCCGTCACGCGTACGTGTAGAAGCCCGAGCCCGACTTACGGCCGAGCCGGCCGGCGTCCACCATGCGCTGGAGCAGCGGGGGAGCGGCGTACAGCGGTTCCTTGTACTCCTCGTACATCGAGTACGCGACCGAGGCCACCGTGTCGAGGCCGATCAGGTCGGACAGCTTGAGCGGCCCCATCGGGTGGGCGCAGCCCAGCTCCATGCCGTTGTCGATGTCCTCGCGACTGGCGATCCCCGACTCGAACATCCGGATCGCGGACAGGAGATACGGGATCAGCAGCGCGTTGACCACGAAGCCGGAGCGGTCCTGGGCGCGGATCGCGTGCTTGCCCAGCGCCTTCTCGGCGAACAGCTGGGCGCGGCCGAGGGTGCCCTCGGAGGTGGTCAGCGCCGGGATCAGCTCGACGAGCTGCTGCACCGGGGCCGGGTTGAAGAAGTGGATGCCGATGACCTGGTCGGGGCGCGAGGTGGCGACGGCGAGCTTCACCAGCGGGATCGAGGAGGTGTTGGAGGCGAGGATCGCGTCCGGCCGGGTCACGACCTGGTCGAGGACCTGGAAGATCTCTGTCTTCACCTGCTCGTTCTCGACGACGGCCTCGATCACCAGGTCGCGGTCGGCGAACTCGCCGAGGTCGGTGGTGAAGCTGAGCCGGTCCTGGGTGGCCTTGAGCTCCTCCTCGGAGATCTTGCCGCGCTCGGCCGCCTTGGACAGGGAGTTGAAGAGCCGGGTACGGCCGATCTCCAGGGCTTCGCCGGTGGTCTCGGCGACCTTGACGTCCAGGCCGGCGCGGGCGCACACCTCGGCGATGCCCGCTCCCATCTGGCCGCAGCCCACGACTCCGACGCGTTCGATGTCGGTCACATCGTCCCCTTCGCTGATCTACACACCTGGCAGGACCCCCGTTGTTCGGTGCCTGCTCCGATCGTGCACGTTACTCCGAAGTATCGATGATCGATCGTGCGGGTCAGGCATGCTGGGCGAGGAGACGATCCGTGACCGGACGGATTCGCTGCGTAGGGGGTGCGAGATGGGGCGACCGTCACGCCGGAGGTTCGCGGTGGCCGCTGCGGCGACACTGTCGGGCTTCGTGACGGCGGGGGACGCCACGGCTCCCCGGGATTCGGGGTCCCCGGGTCCGGTGTCTTCGGGTCCGGAGTCCGAGGGCTCGGAGTCCTCGGGTTCGGCTTCGCCGGGCCGGGCGCGGGCGGCGCGCGAGCTGCGCGGGATGTGGCTGGCGACCGTCGCCCACCTCGACTGGCCCTCACGTCCGGGCCTCACCGCCGTCCGGCAGCGTGACGAACTCCTCGCCCATCTCGACACCGCCGTACGCCGCCGCCTCAATGCCGTGATCTTCCAGGTGCGCCCCATGGCCGACGCGCTGTGGCCCTCGTCGTACGAGCCGTGGTCCCAGTTTCTGACCGGGGTCCAGGGCAGGGATCCCGGCTGGGACCCGCTGGGCACGGCGGTGCGGGAGGCCCACGCGCGGGGCCTGGAGCTGCACGCCTGGTTCAACCCGTACCGCGTCGCGAGCCACACCGATCCGACGAAGCTCGCCGCCGCGCACCCGGCCCGCAGGCACCCCGACTGGGTCGTGCCGTACGGCGGGAAGCTCTACTACAACCCGGGGCTGCCCCAGGTCCGGACGTTCGTCCAGGACGCGATGCTCGACGCGGTGCGCAAGTACCCGGTCGACGCCGTGCACTGGGACGACTACTTCTACCCGTATCCGGTCGCCGGCCAGGTCTTCGACGACGACGCGACCTACGCGGCGCACGGCGAGGGATTCCCGGACAAGGCCGCCTGGCGGCGCCACAACGTCGACCGCCTGGTCCTGGACACGGCGTCGCGCATCAAGGAGGTCCGGCCCGGGGCGCGCTTCGGGATCAGTCCGTTCGGGGTGTGGCGCAACGCCGGCACCGACTCGCTCGGCTCGGCGACCACCGCGGGTGTGCAGACGTACGACGATCTGCACGCCGACACCAGGAAGTGGGTCCGGGAACGCTGGATCGACTACATCTGCCCGCAGCTGTACTGGAACATCGGTCTGGCCGCCGCCGACTACGCGCGCCTGCTGCCCTGGTGGGCACGGGTCGCGGAGGGCACCGGAGTGCAGCTGTACGCCGGGGAGGCGCTGTACAAGGCCGGGAAAGCGGGTCAGCCCGCGGCCTGGCAGGACCCCGCCGAGCTCTCCCGGCACCTCACCTTCGCCCGTGACTACCCACAGGTGGGCGGGCATGTCTTCTTCTCGGCCGAGGAGGTACGCGCCGACCGGATCGGCGCGATGGCACGGGTCGTCGCCGACCACTATCAGCGGCCGGCGAGAACTCCGCGCTGAGCCAGGGCACGCCGACTGGGCGTACCCCCGTGCTGAGCTGCTACAGGGTGTCCTTGTGACGGATTTCGGTGTCGGGGCCCGGAGAGCAGACGCCCTCGTGCCCGTCCTCGAACTTCACGCGGTACGGGGGAGTGCCTTCCGCCCCCATGACCTCGGTGATCTTCCCGACCTTGTCGTGCTGCCCGACAATCCTGCCGTGCTGCACGATCTGGTCGCCCTCGGATGCACGCATCTGAACGGTCTCCTCGTCGTGTACGGGAGTAGCGATCCGTGGCCGCAAGTCTACGGCTGGTAGTGCCGGTTGGCCCGGCCCGTGCGTGCCGGTCAGTCCCGCGCCCGCTGGGTGAGCGCGATGCAGACCAGAACGGCGGCGGCCGTCAGGGGTGCGGCCGGTGTGAGCTGCTCGCCAAGGAGCAGTACCGACCACACCAGTGTGAGCAGCGGTTGGGCCAGCTGCAACTGGCTGGCCTTGGGAATCCCGATCGATGCCATCCCGCGGTACCAGACGACCAGACCGAGGAACTGTGAACCGGCCGCCACCCACAGCAGTCCCGTCACGCTGTGCGCGGTCAGCTGCACGGGCTCGTACGACAGCGCGAGCAGCGCGCCCGGCACCGTGAGCGGCAGACACAGGACCAGCGCCCAGCCGATGACCTGCCAGCCCGGCATGACTCGGGCGAGCCGGCCGCCCTCGGTGTAGCCCGCCGCGCAGATCAGCAGCGCCCCGAAGAGATACGCGTCCGCGCCGGTCAGCGCGCCCCCGCTCTGCTGCACGGTGAACGCGATCACCACGGCCGCGCCCGCGAGGGCCGCCAGCCAGAACATCCGTGAGGGCCGCGCCCCGGTGCGCAGCGCCGAGAACAGCGCGGTCGTCAGCGGCAGCAGCCCGACGACCACGGCCGCGTGCGCGGTGGTCGACGTCCGCAGCGCGAGCGTAGTCAGCATCGGGAAGCCGAGGACGACACCCGCGGCGACGACCGCGAGCCCCGCCCAGTGCCGCGCACCGGGCACGGGAACGCGCAACGCCAGCAGGCAGCCGCCCGCGATGACCGCTGCCAGCAGACTGCGCACGGCCACCAGGGACCACGGGCCGAAGCCCTCCAGGCCCCAGGCGGTGGCGGGGAAGGTGAGGGAGAAGGCGGTCACGCCGAGGGCGGCTTGCAGGGTGCCGGAGCGGCGGTCCGCGCGCAGGGTGTCCGAGGACCGGCCGCCCGTCGCCGCGGACCGGGCGGTCTCGGTCGCGGTGCTCCCGGAGGTGACGACCGCTATCACGGTCTCGGCAGTAGCGCTATCCTGTGCTCTCATGCAACAGCGTAGCAGTGTGGGAGATCTGGCGAATCAGCTGCGTCGAGAGCTCGACCGCTACTCTCCAGGTGGAAAGCTGCCGTCGAGCCGGGCGCTCATCGAGCGGTTCCGGGTGAGCCCGGTGACGGTGTCGCGGGCGCTGGCACAGCTCGCCGCCGAGGGCCTGGTGGTCACCCGGCCCGGCGCCGGTGCGTTCCGGTCACAGCCGCGTGCGGCCACCTCGACTGCCGGGGACACCTCCTGGCAGGAGGTCGCGCTCAGCGCTGACTCCGCCACCGAGCTCGTCCCCCGCACGGTGGACGCGTCCGGCGTCCTCGTCTCGCTCGCCGCCCCGCCGCCCGGCGTCATCGAGTTCAACGGCGGCTATCTGCACCCCTCGCTCCAGCCGGAGCGGGCGATGGGCGCGGCCCTCTCCCGCGCCGGGCGCCGCCCGGGCGCCTGGTCCCGGCCGCCCATGGAGGGGCTCGCGGAACTGCGTGAGTGGTTCGCACGGGAGATCGGCGGAGCGATCAGTGCCGCCGAGGTGCTCATCGCGGCCGGCGGCCAGGCCGCGCTCACCACCGCGCTGCGCGCCCTCGCCCCGCCGGGCGCCCCGGTGCTGGTCGAATCACCCACGTATCCCGGCATGTTGGCGATCGCCCGTGCGGCGGGTCTGCGGCCGGTCCCCGTGCCGGTCGACGCCGACGGGGTGAAACCCGCCCTGCTCGCCGACGCGTTCAGGGCGACCGGCGCCCGGGTCTTCGTCTGCCAGCCACTGTTCCAGAACCCGACCGGGGCCGTGCTGGCGCCCGAGCGGCGGGGCGAGGTGCTGCGGATCGCGCGTGAGGCGGGGGCGTTCGTGATCGAGGACGATTTCGTACGCCGTCTCGTCCACGCTGACGCGGGCCCGCTGCCGCGTCCGCTGGCCGCCGAGGACCCCGACGGAGTCGTCGTGTACGTCGGCTCGCTCACCAAGGCGACCTCGCCGAGCTTCCGGGTGAGCGCACTGGCCGCCCGGGGGCCGGTACTCGAACGGCTGCGCGCCATCCAGGTCGTCGACACCTTCTTCGTGCCGCGCCCGCTCCAGGAGGCCGCCCTCGAACTCGTCGGCTCGCCCGCGTGGCCCCGCCATCTCCGTTCCCTGTCGGCCGAGTTGAAGGCCCGCCGCGACACGATGACCGCCGCGCTGCTGCTGAACCTCCCGGAACTCGCCCTGCCCCACATTCCGTTGGGCGGCTACCACCTGTGGCTCCGCCTCCCCGACGGCACGGACGAGTCGGCCCTGGTCGCCGGTGCCCTGCGGGCCGGCGTGGCCCTGACCCCCGGCCGCCCCTACTTCAGCGCGGAACCCCCGGCCGCCCATCTGCGACTGAGCTTCGCGGCGGTGGCGGGGACGGAGGAGATCACTGAGGGGGTGCGGCGACTGGCGTCAGCCCGTCCAGCGTTCGAGGACGGGGCCGCTCAGGCCGATACGGGGGTATGAGGGCGGGGCCCCAGGGAGTGGGGTCCCCCTGGGGGTTGGGGGACCCCTCTTGAGCGAGCCGGGAGCTTGGGGAGGGTGGGGGCGGCTTCCCGGGCGAAGCCGGGAGCTCGGGGAGGCTGGGGGTGGCAGGGAGCGGACGACGTCGCTCCAGTGAGTCCGCGCATACCCTGCGTAACCCCTCTTGACCTGCGGAGTCCGGCGTTCCACGATCTGCGCATGCATCTTCGGGTCACGTTCGTAGCCGCCGCCCGCAGCTCCTCGCTGCTGGCGGAACGCTTCGAGGACGACCGGCCGCTGGACCAGGCAGGCTGGGACGAAGTGCAGCGCGCCGCCTCCGAGCTGGTGCCGCTGGCGGCGGCCGAGCTGCGCTACTGCTCGCCGACGCCCCGCAGCCGGGCCACCGGTGACGCCCTCGGCTACGGGCCGCTCGTCCAGCTCGCCCTGCGCGACTGCGACATGGGCCGATGGCGGGGCTTCACGCTGGGCGAGGCGATGGCCCGGGAGCCCGAGGCCGTCGACGCCTGGCTCGGCGACCCGCGCTCCGCCCCGCACGGCGGTGAGTCCCTGCTGTCCTTCATCTCCCGCGTCGGCGACTGGCTCGACACGCGCCCGGGCGACGACGGCAGCCGCATCGTCGCCGTGGCCGAGCCGTCGGTGGTGCGGGCGGCGCTCGTGTACGCCTTGAAGGCCCAGCCGTCGACGTACTGGAACATCGACGTACGACCCCTGTCGTCGGTGACCCTCACGGGGAACTACCGGCGCTGGAACCTGCGCCTGGAGGCCGCGACGTAGCGCGCCTACGGCACCCGCTCGTACTCGGTTATCAGGAGCAGGTCCTTGGCGGGTCCGCCCACCCGCCACACCGTGCGCCAGTGGTCCGCCGCGTGCACCGTGAACTCGCCCCGGTAGAGGTCCGCCACGCACGGGTGGTCGGCGACGTGCCGCCCCGTGGTGAGGTCCAGGTCGTGGAAGGTGCGGCCGTCGGAGAACTGGACGAGGGCGGTCCCCGGGGCCCGCCCCGGCAGGAACCGCAGCGTCCGTTCGGCGGGCCGGGGCGTGCCCTGCCACACGAAGGTGCCGGACTCCTGATGCAGGAGGCCGTCGGCTCCGTCGTCGAGTGGCGAGAAGACGGTGGTCCCCGTGAATCGCCCCTCCGTGGCGCCGGCCAGATCCCGCACCGCGCGCTCCACCCGCCAGCCGCCGGTCAGGTAGGCCAGCACGTCCGCCACCGGCCAGAACTCGCCCATACCGTCCCGCCCTCCGTCCCCTCCGATCCGATGCTGCGCGACTCATTGACGCGCTCCTGTCCTCTCCCTATTTTGCCGTCCGAAGCACTGATCGATGTACGGAATTTCGAACACCACCACCACGCCTCATGGACCTCGGCCGACGACGAGGTGCGGAAGCTCTTCACGAAGAGGCGCGCCTCAAGAGGGGTCGGCCGGCGTCGTGGGCCGCTGTCCGGCGGGCAGCAGCCCTCGCTCGGCGAACACCTTCTTCGCGACCAGGGTCGCGTTCATCGCCTTCGGTATGCCGCAGTACACCGCCGAGTGCAGCAGCGCCTCGACGATCTGCTCCGACGAAAGGCCCACGTTCAGGGCCGCGTTGACGTGAACTTCCAGTTGGGTCTCGCAGCCGCCGAGCGCCGTGAGCATGCCGAGCGTGACCAACTGGCGGTCGCGCGGGGCCAGTCCGGGCCGGTCGTAGATGTCGCCGAAAGCCCAGGCGACGATCTGGTGGCCCAGTTCGGGGTTGATGTCGGACAGTGCGTCGACAACGCGCTGTCCGGCCTCGCCGTCCACGCGTTCGAGGATCTTCAGGCCGTGCTCGAAGCGCTCGTCACGGGTGGTGGCGGTGGTGTTGATCATGTGAGGTCAGCCGTTCCCGACTGCTCGTGCGGGTGTTCCGCTTCGAGCAGCCGTTCGTAGTGGTCGATCTTGTCGTCGAGGGCGGCCGCGTTGCGGCGCAGTGCGCGGATGCGGTGCGCGAGGTCGGCGCGGTGCTCCCGGAGCAGCGCGAGCCGGTCGGGGACCGTGACATCGCCGCGCGCCCGCAGCTGCGCGAACCGCTGCATGTCCGCGATCGACATGCCCGTCTCGCGCAGCCGGATCAGGAACTCGAGCCAGGCCAGGTCGGCCACCTCGTAGCGCCGCTGGTTCCCGGTGGTCCGGCCGACCCGTTCGATCAGTCCGGCCTTCTCGTAGTACCGCAACGTGTCGTGCGAGAGTCCGGTGCGCTCGACGACCTGGGCGATCGTGAGCGTCGGCTCCTGCGGGAGGGGCTGTCCGCTGGTCATGAGTAAACCGTAAAACCTGGAGCGCGCTCCAGGTCAAGCGCTGCCGGCGATCCTTCTCGCCCGGCCCCCGTCGACATCGACTCTCGTCAGCTCCCAGGAGCTCCGAAGTACCTCTGAGCTGCGCGAACGCTCTCGGCCAGTGCGTCGACCTCCGCCGGGGTGTGGTAGACGTAGTAGGTCGCGCGGGTGGTCGCCGGGATCCCGTAGCGCCGCACGATCGGGCGGGTGCAGTGGTGGCCGACGCGCACGGCGACGCCCCGCTCGTCCAGGATCTGGCCGACGTCGTGCGGGTGGACGCCGTCCACGGTGAACGACGCCGCGGATCCATGGTCGGCGCTCTCGCGCGGGCCGACGATCTCGCCGACGACGCGACCGAGCTCCTCACCGGCCCCGAGTCCCCGCAACTCGCCCCCTGTGCGGCGGCCGGCTGCACCCGGTGGTTCCTGCGCTCGCACGCGGCGCGGCGCTGGACGACGAAGTGCGGCAACCGGGTCCGGGCGGCTCGCGCCTGCGCGGCCCGCAAGACCCGGTAGGAAGAGGGGCCCGTAAGACCCGGTATGAATAGGGGCCCGCAAGACCCGGTAGGAAGAGGAAGGGGTCAGGAGCGGCGGCGGGGCTTTCCGCGTTTGGCGCTGCCCTTGGCGCCGGCCTTGGCGCCCCCCTTGGAGGATCCCGACTTGCCCGCCGCGGGCTTCCGCCGGGCGCCGCCACTCGCGTCGGAGCGCTTGGGCGCGGGCTTGGACTTCGGCTGGGCGGCTGCGGCCGGGGTACGACCGCGCGTGCTGTTGACCGTCCGGCCGCGGACGATCCCGATGAAGTCCTCGACCAGGTCGGTGGTCTCCTCCTGCGGCCAGGACAGCGCGACGCGCGACTCCGGGGCGTCGGTGACCGGCCGGTATGTGAGGTCCTTGCGGTGGTGCAGACGGGCGAGCGACTGCGGGACGACCAGGACTCCGATGCCCGCCGCCACGAGGTCCACGGCGTCCGCCGTGGTCGCGGGGCGCTCGAACGCGGGCTGTCCCGGCGGGGTCCCGGCGCTGCGCTCCCAGTCGAGGGTGTCGTCGAGGGGGTGCAGCACGACCTCGTCGGCCAGATCCTCGGAGGTCACCTCGTCGACCGCCGCCACGATGTGGTCCTTGGGGACCACGACCACCGTCGTCTCGCTGTAGAGGGGGATCGCGCTGAGGTCCTCCCGGTCGACCGGCAGCCGTACGAAGCCGGCGTCCGCGCCGCGGGCCCGCAGTACGTCGAACGCCTCGTCGGCGGAGACGGCGACGAGCGTCAGGGGGATGTCGGGCAGCCGCTCGTTCCAGATCCGCACCCACTTGGTGGGCGTCACTCCCGGGACATAGGCGAGCCGGAACGAAGGAGGTACTTCCGAGCCAGTCACCTCGCCAGGCTATCGGTCGTGGTCGGAGGTCGCGCACACGCTCGATACCCTTGACGTATGACGTCGCACCAGACCACCCAGACCATGAAGCCCGCCACCGCGGCGAAGAAGCTGGGTGTGTACCTCGAGGCCACCCCCGCCGAGTTCCAGGAGGGCGTCGTCTCGCGCGCCGAGCTGAACGCGCTGCAGGCCGACCCGCCCGCGTGGCTGCGGGAGCTGCGACGCAACGGCCCGCACCCGCGGCCCGTGGTCGCGGCCAAGCTGGGCATCTCCATCGCCGGGCTCGCCCGCGGCGGAGTCACCGAGGCCCTCACCACCGAGCAGATCGACGCCCTGAAGCAGGAGGACCCGGGGTGGCTGCGCCGGGAGCGCGCCACCCAGGCCGAGGTCCGCCAGGAAGCGGTCCGCATCCAGGAGAAGCAGGCGGAGCGCGCCGAAAAGCCCGGGCGGTAAGCCAGAGCGGTAAAGCCGCAGCAGAAAAGCCAGAGCAGTAAAGCCGGAGCGGTCCGACAAGCGTCCCTGACCGCTTCCTCAGTCGGGCTACGGCCCGGCACCAGGCCGGTGCGGTGGGCGAGGACGACCCACCGCACGCGATCACGCGCGCGGAACGTCGGGCAGCTCGGCCGGCGGATGCCCCACGTGTGTCCTGACATGTGTCCTGACATGGCGGTCCCGGGCGTGATGCGGGGGCCGGGCGATCTCCGCGTCGGGCAGCCCCTCGGCGCCCAGGACCCTCGGCCGGCAGCGCCCTCGTATACGTACTCGTCGAGATCGCACGTGGGCCCCGCCGACCGGGCCACCATCAGCGCCGACGGCAGGGGCGCGGCTTCCACCCCACGGCGCCGACCGCCACCTCGCCGCGTACGGCGTGAGCTGGAGTATCGCCACTACCCCTCGTCCTCGCACCACTCATCAGCCGCACTCGGTTCATCAGCCGCACTCGGCACCTTCCAGCAGCCCGCAAGGCCTCCCTCGGCGCCCCGGGCGGCAGTCGCGTCGTGGCCGCCGCAGCATGGACAGGGGATCGGCGGATCGGCGCCTCACATACAGGGGATTGCATAAACGTGCAGAGAAACGTATAGTCATGCCATCCAAGAGGAGGGTTCCATGACGGTACGTGCGGCAGTGGCGGGAGCGAGTGGGTACGCGGGCGGAGAACTGCTGCGTCTGCTCCTGGTGCACCCCGAGATCGAGATCGGCGCTCTGACCGGCAACTCCAACGCGGGTCAGCGCCTCGGCGCGCTCCAGCCGCATCTGCCGCCGCTCGCGGACCGCGTCCTCCAGGAGACCACCCCCGACGTGCTCGCCGGCCATGACGTCGTCTTCCTCGCGCTGCCCCACGGGCAGTCCGCCGCCGTGGCCGAGCAGCTCGGTCCGGACGTCCTCGTCGTGGACATGGGCGCCGACTTCCGGCTGAAGGACCCGGCCGACTGGGAGAAGTTCTACGGCTCGGCACACGCCGGGACCTGGCCGTACGGCCTGCCCGAACTGCCGGGTGCCCGCGCCGCGCTGGAGGGGTCCAAGCGCATCGCGGTGCCCGGTTGTTACCCCACGGCCGTCTCGCTCGCGCTGTTCCCGGCGTACCTCGCCGGGCTCGCCGAGACCGAGGCCGTGATCGTCGCCGCGTCCGGCACCTCCGGCGCGGGCAAGGCGCCCAAGGCGCATCTGCTCGGCAGCGAGGTCATGGGGTCCATGTCCCCGTACGGCGTCGGCGGCGTCCACCGGCACACCCCCGAGATGATCCAGAACCTCGGCGCGGCCGCCGGTGAGCCCGTCACCGTCTCCTTCACGCCCACCCTCGCTCCGATGCCCCGCGGCATCCTCGCCACGTGCAGCGCCAAGGCCATGTCCGGCGTCACCGCCGAGTCCGTGCGCGCCGTGTACGAGAAGGCGTTCGCGGACGAGCCGTTCGTGCACCTGCTGCCCGAGGGGCAGTGGCCCGCCACGGCGTCCGTCTACGGTTCCAACGCCGTTCAGGTCCAGGTCGCGTACGACGCCGCGGCGCACCGCATCATCGCGATCAGCGCCATCGACAACCTGACCAAGGGCACCGCGGGCGGTGCCGTCCAGAGCATGAACATCGCCCTCGGGCTTCCCGAGGAGCTGGGTCTCTCCACGATCGGAGTCGCACCGTGAGCGACGCACGTGCAGCCACCGGGCCGCAGACGACGAAGGCAGCACCTCCCCGCCGCACGGGTGACGGTGACATGAGCCGCTACCGCGGCGGGGCGAACGACAGCGACACAAGCCGCCACCACGGCGGTGCGAACAAGGAGATGCAGTGACTGTCACGGCAGCACAGGGATTCACGGCGGCCGGTATCGCCGCCGGGATCAAGGAGAACGGCAACCCGGACCTGGCCCTCGTGGTCAACAACGGGCCCCGTCTCGCGGCCGCGGGCGTCTTCACCTCCAACCGCGTGAAGGCCGCCCCGGTGCTCTGGTCGGAACAGGTGCTGAAGAGCGGCCAGTTGTCCGCCGTCGTCCTCAACTCCGGTGGCGCCAACGCCTGTACGGGGCCCAAGGGCTTCCAGGACACCCACGCCACCGCGGAGAAGGTCGCCGAGTCCCTGAACGCGGCGGGATTCGAGGAGACGGGCGCGGGGACGGTCGCCGTCTGCTCGACCGGCCTCATCGGCGTGCTGCTGCCCATGGACAAGCTGCTCCCGGGCGTCGACCAGGCCGTCGCCCACCTCAGCCCGCACGGCGGCGAGAAGGCCGCCATCGCCATCAAGACCACCGACACCGTGCACAAGACGTCCGTCCACACGTGCGACGGCTGGACCGTCGGCGGGATGGCCAAGGGCGCGGGGATGCTCGCCCCCGGCCTCGCCACCATGCTGGTCGTGCTCACCACCGACGCCGACGTGGACAGCGACGTACTGGACCGGGCGCTGCGTGCCGCCACCCGCTCCACCTTCGACCGCGTCGACTCCGACGGCTGCATGTCCACCAACGACACCGTGCTGCTGCTCGCCTCCGGCGCCTCCGAAGTCACCCCGGAATACGGGGAGTTCGCCGAGGCCGTACGGGTGGTCTGTGACGACCTCGGGCAGCAGCTCATCCGGGACGCCGAGGGCGCCGGCAAGGACATCAAGGTCGAGGTGATCAACGCCGCGACCGAGGACGACGCCGTCGAGGTGGGCCGCTCCATCGCCCGCAACAACCTCCTCAAGTGCGCGATCCACGGCGAGGACCCCAACTGGGGCCGCGTCCTCTCGGCCATCGGCACCACCCGAGCCGCCTTCGAGCCCGACCAGCTGAACGTCGCCATCAACGGCGTCTGGGTCTGCAAGAACGGCGGCGTCGGCGAGGACCGCGACCTCGTCGACATGCGCTACCGCGAGGTCCATATCGTCGCCGACCTCGCCGCCGGCGGCGCGACCGCGACGATCTGGACCAACGACCTCACCGCCGACTACGTCCACGAGAACAGCGCGTACTCCTCATGAGCAATGTGACCAGGAAACACACCGCTCTGCCCAAGGCGCAGATCCTCATCGAGGCGCTGCCCTGGCTGACCCGGCACAACGGCAAGACGGTCGTCGTGAAGTTCGGCGGCAACGCCATGGTCGACGAGGAGCTGAAGTCGGCGTTCGCGCAGGACATCGTGTTCCTGCACCACGCGGGCCTCAAGCCGGTCGTCGTGCACGGCGGCGGCCCGCAGATCAGTGCCGCCCTCGACCGGCACGGCATCGTCAGCGAGTTCAAGGCGGGTCTGCGCGTCACCACCGAGGACGCCATGGACGTCGTACGCATGGTCCTCGCCGGACAGGTGCAGCGCGAGCTGGTCGGGCTGCTCAACCAGCACGGGCCGCTCGCCGTCGGCATGACCGGCGAGGACGCGCACACCATCACCGCCACCAAGCACCAGCCCGAGATCGACGGCGAACTCGTCGACATCGGCCGGGTCGGCGAGATCACCGAGATCGACACCGGCGCCATCGAGGCGCTGCTCGGCGACGGCCGGATCCCGGTCGTCTCCTCGATCGCCCGCTCCCAGGACGACGGACATGTCTACAACGTCAATGCTGATACGGCGGCTGCGGCACTCGCTGCGGCACTTGGCGCCGAAACCCTCATGGTCCTCACGGACGTCGAGGGCCTCTACGAGGACTGGCCCAACAGCGACGAGGTGATCAGCCGCCTCACCGCTTCCGAGCTGGAGAAGCTGCTGCCCGAGCTGGCCAGCGGCATGGTGCCGAAGATGGAGGGCTGTCTGCACGCCGTGCGCAACGGCGTCACCACCGCCCGCGTCATCGACGGCCGGGTCCAGCACTCGATCCTGCTGGAGATCTTCACCGACGAGGGGATCGGCACGATGGTCGTGCCGGACGCGAATCCCGATGCAGAGGGGGATGCCGGATGACCGCCAACGAGGAACTCACCGAGCGCTGGCAGGGCTCGCTCATGGACAACTACGGCACCCCGAGGCTGCCGCTGGTCCGGGGTGAGGGCGCCAGGCTGTGGGACGCCGACGGCAAGGAGTACCTCGACTTCGTCGGCGGGATCGCGGTCAACGCGCTCGGGCACGCCCATCCGGCGATCGTCGAGGCCGTCGGCAAGCAGATCGCCTCCCTCGGCCATGTCTCCAACCTCTTCGTCGCCGAGCCGCCCGTCGCGCTCGCCGAACGGCTCCTCCAGCTGTTCGGCCGCGACGGCAAGGTGTACTTCTGCAACTCCGGCGCCGAGGCCAACGAGGGCGCCTTCAAGATCGGCCGGCTCACCGGCCGCACCCACATGGTCGCCACCACGGGCGGCTTCCACGGCCGCACCATGGGCGCCCTCGCGCTCACCGGCCAGCCCGGCAAGCAGGAGCCGTTCCTGCCGCTGCCCGGCGACGTCACGCATGTCCCGTACGGCGACGCGCAGGCGCTCGCCGAAGCGGTCACCGAGGACACCGCCCTGGTGATCATCGAGCCCCTCCAGGGCGAGAACGGCGTGGTCGTCCCGCCCGCCGGCTACCTCAAGGCAGCCCGCGCGATCACCGCCGCCACCGGTGCCCTCCTCGTCCTGGACGAGGTGCAGACCGGCATCGGCCGCACCGGACACTGGTTCGAGTACCAGGCCCACGAGGGCGTCCTGCCGGACGTCGTCACGCTCGCCAAGGGTCTCGGCGGCGGACTGCCGCTCGGCGCCACCGTCGCCTTCGGGCGGGCCGCCGGTCTGCTGAAGCCCGGCCAGCACGGCACGACCTTCGGCGGCAACCCGGTCGTCTGCGCCGCCGGACTCGCCGTGCTCGACACGATCGAGTCCGAGGGACTCCTCGGAAACGTGAAGCGTGCGGGCGAGACACTCCGGGACGGAATCGAGTCACTCGGGCACCCGTTGATCGACCATGTCCGGGGTGCGGGGCTGCTCCTGGGTATCGTGCTCACCGAGCCGCTCGCGCCCCAGGTGCAGCAGGCGGCTCAGGACGCCGGTTTCCTGGTGAACGCGCCCGCCCCCGATGTCGTACGGCTGATGCCGCCGCTGAACCTCGGCGATGACGAAGTGGACGCGTTCCTCCGGGCCCTTCCCGGTGTCCTCGACGCAGCCAACGGGGACGGATGATCCTGAGAAATGGGACGACGACGATGAGTCAGGCGCAGGACCACGAGCACGCAGGGCCTGCCGTGCCGCAGACCCGCACCGCACGCCACCGCCGGATCGTGGACATCCTCAACCGGCAACCGGTGCGCTCCCAGAGTCAGTTGGCGAAGCTCCTCGCCGACGACGGGCTGAACGTCACACAGGCGACGCTCTCCCGGGACCTGGACGAGCTGAACGCGGTGAAGATCCGCAACAACGACGGCGACCTCATCTACGCGGTACCGAGCGAGGGCGGCTTCCGTACCCCGCGCGCGCCGCTGGGCGAGTCGGCGAAGGAGGAGCGGATGCGACGGCTGTCCGCGGAGTTGCTGATCTCCGCGGAGGCTTCCGCGAACCTCGTGGTGCTGCGCACCCCGCCCGGGGCCGCGCAGTTCCTCGCCTCGGCCATCGACCAGGCGGAGCTGCACGACATCCTGGGCACCATCGCCGGGGACGACACGTTGATGTTGATCAGTCGTCATCCCTCGGGTGGGCAGGCGCTCGCCGATCATCTGTTGCGGTTGGCTCAGAACGATCACTGACGTGTACGACGGTGGAGGTGCACCCCGGACCGGGGCGCACCTCCACTTCCGTATGTCCGCGTGCTTGCCGAGGGTTGTCCGTGGTCGCTCCTGCGTTCCCCGCGCCCCCGACGGGGCCGCAGTCACCCCAGTCGTTGAGCGAGCCCTCCCGTGCACCTGACCTCGTCGCCCGCCGTGATGAGGAGGGCCTCGATGTCCGGAAGCGACTCCAGCCAGTCCAGGGCCTGGCGGGAGCCCATCGCGAACGCCGCCGTCGCCCAGGCGTCGACCCACGTCAGGCGGGGGCCCACCACGGTCACGGCGACCAGGTCGGAGACCGCGGACTTGCCGGTGCGCGGGTCGACGATGTGGGTGCCGCGCTCGGCCGTGCCGGAGGTGGCGACGGCGAGCTCGTCGACGCCGGAGGCCGAGACCACGGCCGCGAGGGAACCCGGACGGAGCGGGTCCGACACCCCGACCCGCCACGGGCGGTGCGGTCCGGGCACGCCGTACAGCTGGACGTCGCCGCCGCCGTTCACGCTCACGCCGCTCGCCCCGGCCGCGGCGATGTGCCGGGCCGCGCGCTCGGTCGCCCAGCCCTTCACGATCCCCGTCGGGTCCAGCAGGCCCTGGTACGTCGTGCTGAACCAGCCCTCGCTCGTCCGCTCCGCCTGCGCGCCCAGAGCGAGCACCTCGGCGATCTCCGGATCGCACTGCTCGACCCGCAGCTCACCGCGGGCGAGACGCGAGAGCTGGCTCTCCTCGCGGTAGGTGCTGAACAGCTCGTCCACCCGGTGGAGTTGGGCGATCGCCCCCTCCAAGGCCGCCTGGACGGCAGTCGGTTCCCCTCCTCGTACATCGAAGGAGAAGACCGTGCCCATGACTTCCTCGGCGTGGCGCAGCGCGGGCGGCGCCTCCGCGGACTCAGCCACCGGCCTTGTCCAGGGCCGACTGGAGGGACTGCTTGTAGCCGCCGCTGGTGTAGGTGGCGCCGGAGACGGTGTCGATCGCGGCGCTCCCGGCGGCGACTGCCTCCTGGTTCAGCTTGGGGATGGCCAGGGCGGTCTTCTGGCTGCTGGTTCCGCCGCTGGGCGCCTGGACCGCCTCCGCCTTGGTGATCTTGTCGCCGGTGAGCGTGAGCCGGACCTGGACGGGCCCGTACTGGGTCTGGGCCACGTTTCCCGTGACGGTGCGGGCCTGTGTGGCGGGGGCCTGCGTGGCCGGGGCCTGGGGCGACGAGGACGAACCCGACGACCCTGCCGACCCGGCGGATCCCGACGTACCGCTGCCACCGGCTGCCTTGGCCTTGTCCAGTGCGGACTGGAGGGACTGCTTGTACCCGCCGCTGGTGTAGGTCGCCCCCGAGACCGCGTCGATCTCCGCGTTCTGCGCGGCGACGGCCTCCTGGTTGAGCTTGGGGATGGACGCGGCGGTTTTCTGGTCGCTGGTGCCGCCCTTGGGCGCCTGGACGGCCTCCGCCTTGGTGATCCTGCCGCCGCTCAGAGTGAGCCGTACCTGGACGGGCCCGTACTGGGTCTGGGCGACATCGCCGGTGACGGTCTGCGCGCCTGTCTGCGACGCGCTGCCGCCCTGGGGCGACTCCTGCCCGGCCGCCGTCTGCTGCGGTGCGCCGCCCGCCGCCGACGCCGCGGCCGGATCGGAGGCCGGCTTCAGCGACAGCAGCAGGACGACGCCGGACACGGTGGCGGCGGTGGCGAGCATGGCGCGCCGAATGGGGTGGCTCTTCTTCATCGCTCCTGGCTCCCGTCGCTCACATCTCGAACGACTCGTGATGGATGCGGCGGGCGGGGACCCCCGCGCCGCGCAGTGCCTCGTACACCTGCTGCGCGAAGCCGGGCGGCCCGCACATGAACACGTCGTGGCGGTCGATGTCCGGCAGCTTCCGGCGCAGCGTGTCCGCCGAGATGTCCGGGCGCTCCCCGTCGGGGCTGTTCACCGCGTACATCAGACGGGCGCCGCGCTCCTTGGAGATGGCGGCGAGCTCGTCCCACAGGGCCAGGTCCTGGGTGCTGTTGGCCCGGTAGAGCAGGGTCAGGTCGCCGGACGCGCCGGGCAGCGTCTCGAACAGCGCCCGCATCGGCGTGATGCCGACGCCGCCCGCCACCAGGAGCACCTTGCCGCGGCTGCGCTTGCCCGCCGTCAGTGCCCCGTAGGGGCCCTCGGCCCAGACTCGGGTGCCCGGCTCCAGGTCGCGCAGCGCGGCGCTGTGGTCGCCGATCGCCTTCACGGTGATCCGGAGCATGTTGGGGCGGGGCGCCGCGGAGAGCGAGTACGGGTGGGAGCTGAGCCGCATCCCGGGCGCCAGGAAGCGCCAGCGGAAGAACTGCCCGGCCTCCGCACCCATCCGGTGCAGCTTCCGGCCGCTGATCAGCACCGACACGATGCCGGGCGTCTCCTCGATCACCGCCTCGACCCGCATCCGATGCTTCACATTGAGCCGGATCGGCGCGAGGATCCGGTACCAGATCACCAGCGCCGTCACCGACCCGTACAGCCCGTACCAGGCGGTCTTCGCGGCGGGCTGCACGGCGAAGTCGTTGCCGGTGGACAGCTGGTGCCAGAACGTCAGGAACACGGCGGCGTAGGTCAGCAGGTGGACGTGGTACCAGGTGTCGTACGGAATCAGCCGGCGGATCCCGCCGACGGAGATGAACCCGATGAGCACCAGCAGACCCGTGCCGATCGCGGCCTTGCCCATGTCGGGCAGCTGGTTGACCGAGTCGACGGTCTGCTGCACGATCTGGCCGAGTCCCTTGCCCGACTGCAGGGCGTAGCCCCACATGGTCAGGAAGAGGTGGGCGAGGACCAGACAGATCGTGTACCGGCCGCTCATGGCGTGCCAGCGCGCGACCCGGTCGGAGCCGACCCGGCGCTCCAGGGCGGGCACCCGGGCCATCTGGAGCACCACGAGCGCCATCAGATAGCCGGCGAGCAGTCCGGTGATCCGGCCCGCGTTGAGGATCCTGCTGTTGTCGTCCGCGATGGACGGGGTGTTGTTCCACCACAGCCAGATGACCCCGGCCGCGCCCGCCCAGACGGCGAGCAGCAGCGGGACGGCGGGCGAGCGTCGTGGGCGGATACGGCGCATGGTCTGGCGCCGCGCGGCGCGGCCACCGGCGATCGTGGACACGGTTCCTCCGTGTTCGTCCGTGGGATCGGGGCGAGGGGAGGGGCCCCCTGGCCCAGAGATACGGTCCACGACGGCCGCGCGTTCAGAGGCCCGCCGAGTCCAGTGCCGACTGGAGGGACTGCTTGTATCCGTCGCTCGTGTACGTGGCGCCGGAGACCGAGTCGATCTGCGCGCTCTGCGCGGCCAGTGCCTCCCTCCTGAGCTGCGGGAGCGCGTAGCTGTTGATCTCCTGGTCCCTCGGGTTGTCCGAGGGGTAGGCGACCGCGGTGACGTCGGTGATCTTTCCGTTCTTCAGCGTGACGCGCACCTGGACCGGGCCCCAACGGGTCTGGACCGTGTCACCGGTCGCGGTTTTGGTGCCCGTGCCGCTCTTGGGGGAGCTCGCGGAACTTCCGGGCGAGGGCGACTGCGCGGACTGCGACGGGGACCGGCCGGCTGACGAGGACGCCTGCGCCAGTGTCGGCGGCGTGTGCGGCTTCAGCGACAGCAGCAGGACGACACCGGTGACGGTGGTGGCGGCCGCCAGCGTCACGCGGCGCATCGGACGGCTCTTCTTCAGGGCGTGCAAGGCGGCCTCACAGCTCGAACGACTCGTGGTGGATACGGCGGTCGGGGACACCGGCGGCGCGCAGCGCCCCGTACAGGTCCCGCGCCATCGCGGGCGGACCGCACAGGTACACGTCGTGCGCGGCGAGGCCGGGCACGGCCCGCCGCAGGGTCTCGGCGTCGAACCGCGGACGGGCGCCGTCGGCGCCGTTGACCGCGTACAGCACGCGCGCCCCGCGCCACTTCGCTATGGACTCCAGCTCGGCACCCAGCGCGAGGTCCTCGGCCGTCCGCGCCCGGTAGAGCAGGGTGACGTCTCCGGGCAGCGTCTCGAACAGGGCGCGCAGCGGGGTGATGCCGACGCCGCCCGCGATCAGCAGCGACTTCGACGAGGTGCGCCGCTCGGCGGTCAGCGAGCCGTACGGGCCCTCCGCCCACACCCGGGTGCCGGGCCGCAGCATCCCCACGGAGGCGCTGTGGTCACCGAGCGCCTTCACGGTGATCCGCATCTGGTCGGGCCGGGGCGGCGCGGACAGCGAGTACGGCGTGGACGTCCACCGCATCCCCTGCGCGAGGAACCGCCAGCGGAAGAACTGCCCGGCCTGGGCGTTCAGTTCGTCCAGCCGCTGCCCGCGTACGACGATGGAGAAGACGCCGGGAGACTCGCGGTACACCGACTCCACCCGCAACTGGTGGCGCCGGTTGAGCCGCACCGGGACGAGCAGCCGGAACCACACCACCAGCGCGGCCGTGCCCAGGTAGAGCAGGTACCAGGCGGCCTGGGCGACGCTGTTGCCGACGAAGTCGGCGCCGAGGGAGAGCTGGTGGAAGAAGGTCAGGAAGACCGCCACATAGGTGAGCAGGTGCACGTAGTACCAGAACTCGTGGCTGATCCTGCGGCGCGCCGCACGCGCCGAAGTGATCCCGACGGCGAACAGGATGAGCGTGCCGATGGAGGCCTTGAGCATGTCCGGGTAGTCGAACACCACGCTCATCGTCTCGTGCACGATGCCCGACCCGTCCTGGGCCGCGTACCCGAAGAGGATCAGTGTGACGTGCGCGACGAGCAGACAGACCGTGTACCGGCCCGCCATGGCATGCCAGCGGGCCACCCGGTCGGAGCCGATGCGCCGCTCCAGGAGCGGTACCCGGGCCATCAGCGCGACCAGCACCGCGCAGCTGTAGCCGCACAGCAGCCCGGCGATCCGCCCGGCGTCGCTCAGCCATCCGGCGAGGCCCACCACCGACCGCGTGTCGGTCCACCACAGGGCGATGACCGCGGCGGCGCCGGCCCACAGCAGGGCCAGCAGCGGCCCGGCGGGCGAGGGGCGGGGCCGCCTGCGTCCTCGGGTGGGGCGCGGAGGGGCTGCCCGCTCGTACACCGTGGTCATATGTCCGTCCTTCCGGCTGTCCGGGAGGAAACTGTGCGTCCGGAACTTCTGAGGAACCTCTGAACAGGGGTGTTCAACGAGGACTCACAGGAAACCCAGAGCGGCGCGGACGGCGCCTCGGTCGAACCCGAGCGGGGTGGGGAGGGCGGCTCGGGGGAGGCCGAGAGGGGGTGTGGGCGGGGGCTCGGGGACGCCCGGGAGCGGTGTGGACGGGAGGCTCGGAGGAGGCCGGGAGCGGTACGGACGGGCGCGGCGGAGGCGACTCAGCGAGGGCGGAGAGGCACCTCAGAAGGGGGTGGACAGGCGATTTAGAAGGGGGCGGAGAGGCGACTCAGAGGAAACTCAGAGGCACCGGGGAACGGAGTGGCCTCCGGAAGGAGCGATGCTGGAAGGCGACATGAACACTCCCCGCTCCCGAGGCAACGGCCGGCCCGCGCTCACCCGCCCCGACGGCACCCCCGTACGCGTCCTCGTCGTCGACGACGACCCGGACCTGGCCGAGGTCCTCTCCGGGGCCCTGCGCTACGAGGGCTGGGAGGTGCGCACGGCGGGCGACGGCGCCTCTGCGGTCAGTGAGGCGCGCGAGCTGCTGCCCGACGCCGTGGTCCTCGACGTGATGCTCCCGGACACCGACGGTTTCCACGTGCTGCGCGACCTGCACACCGTGAAACCGGACGTCTGTGTGCTCTTCCTCACCGCACGGGACGCCGTCGAGGACCGTATCGCCGGGATCACGGCCGGTGGCGACGACTACGTCACCAAACCCTTCAGCCTGGAGGAGGTCGTCGCCCGGCTGCGCGGGCTGCTGCGCCGCGCGGGCATGGCCCGGCAGCTCGACGAGGGACCGAGCCTCACCGTCGGCGACCTGGTCATGGACGAGGAGGCCCGCGAGGTGACGCGCGGCGGTGAACTGATCGAGCTGTCCCCGACCGAGTTCGAGCTGCTGCGCTTCCTGATGCGCAACCCGCGCCGGGTCCTCAGCAAGGCGCAGATCCTCGACCGCGTCTGGTCGTACGACTTCGGCGGCCAGGCCCATGTCGTCGAGCTCTACATCTCGTATCTGCGCAAGAAGGTGGACGCGGGCCGCGACCCCATGATCCACACGGTCCGGGGCGCCGGATATGTGATCAAGCCGGCGGCGGCCCGATGAGTCCGCGCCGGCGGCCGTGGGCGAGCCAGGGCGAGTCGTCGCGGCTGAGCCCGCGCCGGTGGTCGTGGGCGAGCCGGCCGTGGTCGTGGCTGAGGGCGCGGGGTGCGTGGCTGGGGGCGGGCGTGCGCCGGCTGCCGCGTCCGCGGACCATGCGGGCCCGGCTCACCGCCGGGCTCGTGGTGCTGCTCGCCGTCAGCTGCGCCGCCGTCGGGGTGGCCGCCGTGTACGAACTGAACGGCTTCCTCACCGGCCGCCTCGACCAGCAGTTGCACGACGTGGGAGCGCGGTTCCCCGCCAGCCTGGAGCACGGTCCCGTGAAGCCTTCGGACCACGACGGCGACGAACACGGCGACACGCGCAACCAGAGCGCCGGGACCCTCGGCGTTCGGCTGGTGGGCCAGACCGTCACCAACGCGGCGGTCGTACCCTCCGGCGACAAGGCGACCGCCGTGAACGTGCCCGTGACAGTCGCCGACAGGAAGGACCTGGCCGCGGTCCCGGTCGACGGCCAGGGACACACCATCTGCCTGTCGGCGCTCGGCGACTACCGGGTGATGGCGTCGCCCGGCCTCGACCGCGACGTCCTGATCACCGGGCTGCCGATGGAGCCGGTCACGTCCGCCGTCCATCGACTGGAACTGGTGGCCTCCGCCGTCTTCGGCGCGGCTCTCGCCGTCGCGGGTGTGGCCGGCGCTCTGTGGGTGCGCTGGTCGCTGCGCCCGCTGAGCCGGGTCGCCGCGACCGCGACCCGGGTCAGCGAGCTCCCGCTCGCCAGCGGCGAGGTCGCGCTGCCACCGCGCGCCCCGGAGTCCGACCCGCGCAGTGAGGTGGGCCGCCTCGCCGGTGCCTTCAACCGCATGCTCGGCCATGTCGAGGACGCGCTGACCAAACGGCACGCGAGCGAGGAACGGCTGCGCAGCTTCGCCGCCGACGCCAGCCACGAGCTGCGCACACCGGTCGCCTCGGTCCGCGGCCACGCGGAACTCGCCCTGCTGCACCCGGGCGAGGTGCCCCCGAAGGTGACCCGCGCCCTGGAACGCATCGCCGCCGAGTCGGCGCGGATGGGCGAGATGGTCGACGACCTGCTGCTCCTCGCCCGCCTCGACGCCGGGCGCCCCCTCGAACGGGTCCCGGTCGACCTCACCCACCTGGTCCTCGACTCGGTCACCGACGCCCGGGCCGCCGGCCCCGACCACGGCTGGGCCCTGGAGCTGGCGGAGGAGCCGGTCACCGTCACGGGCGACGCACACCGGCTCCAACAGGTGTTGGCCAACCTGTTGGCCAACGCGCGTTTGCACACACCCGTGGGCACCAAGGTCACCGTGTCGCTGGAGACCGACGACGCCATGGCCGTCCTCAAGGTCCACGACGACGGCCCGGGAGTCCCGGCGGACGTCCAGCCCGGCGTCTTCGAACGCTTCACCCGAGCCGACCGGCGCCGCGCCGAAGTCGCCGCCGCGGGCGGCGGCGCGGGCCTCGGCCTGTCGATCGTGGCCGCGGTGGTCGAGGCGCACGGGGGAACGGTGGCGCTGGAGAGCCGTCCGGGATCGACGGCGTTCACCGTGCGACTCCCGGCGGGCGAATCAAGGGCGCGAGGAACGGCGCGACCAGCCACATCCGGCCGGTAGCCACGCGACGGCCGACGCTCCGACGGCGCACCCGTGCATCCAGCCCTGAACTGATACGGCGCACTCGTGCTCTCAGGAGTGCCTGCCTATGCGGCGCACTCGTGCTCTCAGGAGTGCCTATTGCGGCGCACCCGTGCTCTCAGGGGGACCTATGCGGCGCACCCGTGCTCCAAGGACCGATACGGCGCACCCGTGCTCTCAGTACCGAGTGATCGCGGTGGGGCCACCGCTCGTCCCGATCGCGATATGCGGCCTCCGCACCGGATCCGCCCACGCCAGAATCCGCCGCACCGCATCCCCTGGCACGGACACACACCCCGCGGTCGCCCCGCGCCCGTTGACATGCAGGAAGATCCCGGCGCCGCGCCCGCGCACGGCCCGCTCGTAGTTGAACCCGATGACCAGGGCGTACGCGTACTGCGTCCCGTACGAGATCAGGTGCTCGGACTCCGAGGCGCGGCAGTCGCCGGGGCGCGGTTCGGTCCATCGGTTGTACGAGCGGGAGCGGTTGTCCTCGCACCACCAGGAGTCCTGGTGCACGCGGCGGTACGGGGGCCTGGTCCCACCGGGCGCCGCCTTGATGCCGAACGCGTACGGAAGGTCGTACAGCCCGGTGGGCGTGGTGTTCGTGCCCTGCCGCCGGGAGCCGCCCTCGACCAGCCCCTTGCCCCCGAAGCGCGCCGCCGCCGAACCGGCCTTCACCCAGTGCCCGTCCCGCCGGTCCCACCAGGTGACCGTGCCCGACGTCGAACCCGCGCGGGGGGCCTGCGCCGTGATCAGCTGGCTGCCGCCCCCGGTGTCCGCCATCCGCTCGGGGAGCGGCGCCGGCCCGCTCGGGGCGGGGGAGAGCAGGGACGCGGAGGCGAGGGCGGCGGCGACGACACCAGGGCGCATGGCTCAGACGGTAGACGGCGGCAGCGGGAGCGGCAGCCCGGGTAGGCCGTCCAGGCTGCTCGCCACGTGCTCCTTTTTGGTGAAGTACTCGCTCAGCGAGGCGTCGTCCTCGCGCGCGAAGCGCTTGGCGTGCAGATCGCGGTCGTCGTCGTACGACATGAACGGCACCGCGTAGCCGCAGGTGTCGCGGACGAGTTCGGCCGTCACGACGATGATCGCGCGCAGCCCGTGCGGGGTCGGGTCGATGTCCGGGAAGTGGGTGAGCAGTTCCCCAAAGCGCGGGTCGTCGCGGAAGACCGGTTCGCCGTGGCCGTGCACCCGGACGATGTTGGGCGGCCCCTGGAAGGCGCACCACATGAGAGTGATCCGGCCGTTCTCCCGCAGATGCGCGATGGTCTCGGCGTTGCTTCCGGCGAAGTCCAGGTAGGCCACGGTCAGCTCGTCGATCACGGCGAACGAGCCGGTGAGTCCCTTGGGGGAGAGGTTGACCGTGCCGTCTCCGGAGAGGGGCGCGGTCGCGGTGAAGAAGATCGGCTGGGCCTCGATGAACTTACGCAGGCGGCCGTCGATGCGTTCGTAGGTCTTTCCCATGTCCAACGATTATTGAGGAAAGTCTTTCGCCTGTCTAAGGAATTGGGTGTTCCGGTGGGTCCGCGGCCACCTCGGTCGGCAGGTTTCCCTCGCTCGATCGCCCTCGAGATTTCCGAGTCGGCCACACATGGATTGACGAACCATGCAGAGTGCTGCATACTCATGCATGTCAGCGAATGCACTGTGAGGAGAAACCCGTGACCGAGCGCGTCGTACTCGCCTACTCAGGCGGTCTGGACACCTCCGTCGCCATCGGCTGGATCGCCGAGGAGACGGGCGCCGAGGTCATCGCCGTTGCGGTCGACGTCGGCCAGGGCGGCGAGGACCTGGATGTCATCCGCAAGCGCGCGCTCGCCTGTGGTGCCGTCGAGGCCGAGGTCGCCGACGCCAAGGACGAGTTCGCCGATGAGTACTGCCTCCCGGCGATCAAGGCCAACGCCCTCTACATGGACCGCTACCCGCTGGTCTCCGCCCTCTCCCGGCCGACGATCGTCAAGCACCTCGTCGCCGCCGCCCAGAAGCACGGCGCCACCACGGTCGCCCACGGCTGCACCGGCAAGGGCAACGACCAGGTGCGGTTCGAGGCCGGCATCGTCGCCCTCGCCCCCGACCTCAAGTGCATCGCCCCGGTCCGTGACTACGCGATGACCCGGGACAAGGCGATCGCCTTCTGCGAGGAGAAGCAGCTCCCGATCGCCACCACCAAGAAGTCCCCGTACTCCATCGACCAGAACGTCTTCGGGCGCGCCGTCGAGACGGGCTTCCTGGAGGACATCTGGAACGCGCCGATCGAGGACATCTACGAGTACACCTCCAACCCGGCCGAGCCCCGCGAGGCCGACGAGGTCGTCATCACCTTCAAGCAGGGCGTCCCGGTCGCCATCGACGGCAAGCCCGTCACGGTCCTCCAGGCCATCCAGCAGCTGAACGAGCGTGCCGGCGCCCAGGGCATCGGCCGGATCGACATGGTCGAGGACCGGCTCGTGGGCATCAAGTCCCGCGAGGTGTACGAGGCTCCGGGCGCGATCGCACTGATCACCGCCCACCAGGAGCTGGAGAACGTCACCGTCGAGCGCGAACTCGCCCGCTACAAGCGGCAGGTCGAGCAGCGCTGGGGCGAACTGGTCTACGACGGCCAGTGGTTCTCCCCGCTCAAGCGCGCCCTGGACGGCTTCATCGACGAGGCCAGCCAGCAGGTCAACGGCGACATCCGGATGATCCTGCACGGCGGCCGCGCGGTCGTCACCGGCCGGCGCTCCGAGACGTCGCTCTACGACTTCAACCTCGCGACGTACGACACGGGTGACAGCTTCGACCAGGCCGCGGCCAAGGGCTTCATCGACATCTACAGCCTGTCGTCGAAGATCGCCGCACGGCGTGATCTGCAGGCATAGCCTGACGTAGACCTCGGGTGACCACGAGGCTCACCTCACACGCACTAGCCTGACACCCGCCTCCTCACTTGCGCACGAGTGGGGAGGCGGCGGCACATACGCATCTCTCTAGGAGCAACGCAAGTGAGCAGCAACAGCGGTGACGTACGGCTCTGGGGCGGCCGTTTCGCCGACGGTCCCGCCGAGGCCCTGGCCAAGCTGTCCGCGTCGGTCCACTTCGACTGGCGTCTCGCGCCGTACGACATCGCCGGTTCGCGTGCCCACGCGCGCGTGCTGCACAAGGCGGGCCTGCTCACCGAGGACGAGCTGACGCGCATGCTCGCGGGCCTCGACCAGCTCGAAGCGGATGTGGCCTCGGGTGATTTGGTGGGCACCATCGCCGACGAGGACGTTCATACGGCCCTGGAGCGCGGCCTGTTGGAGCGCCTCGGCCCCGACCTCGGCGGCAAGCTGCGCGCCGGGCGCTCCCGCAACGACCAGGTCGCGACCCTCTTCCGGATGTACCTGCGCGACCGCGCCCGGGTCATCGGCGGCCTGATCGCCGACCTCCAGGACGCGCTGATCGGTCTGGCGGAGGCCCACCCGGACGTGGCCATGCCCGGTCGTACGCACCTCCAGCACGCCCAGCCGGTGCTCTTCGCCCACCACGTCCTCGGGCATGTGCAGCCCCTGTCCCGGGACGCCGAACGCCTGCGCCAGTGGGACGAGCGGACGGCCGTGTCGCCGTACGGCTCGGGTGCCCTGGCGGGTTCCTCCCTCGGCCTGGATCCGGAGGCGGTGGCGAAGGACCTCGGCTTCGAGCACGGCAGCGTCGGCAACTCCATCGACGGCACGGCCTCGCGTGACTTCGTGGCGGAGTTCGCCTTCATCACGGCGATGATCGGGGTCAACCTCTCCCGCATCGCCGAAGAGGTCATCATCTGGAACACGAAGGAGTTCTCCTTCGTCACCCTCCACGACGCCTTCTCCACGGGCTCGTCGATCATGCCGCAGAAGAAGAACCCGGACATCGCCGAACTGGCGCGCGGCAAGTCGGGTCGCCTGATCGGCAACCTGACGGGCCTTCTCGCCACCCTCAAGGCGCTGCCCCTCGCGTACAACCGCGACCTCCAGGAGGACAAGGAGCCGGTCTTCGACTCCTGCGACCAGCTGGAAGTCCTGCTCCCCGCCTTCACCGGCATGATGGCCACGCTGACCGTCAACCGCGAGCGCATGGAGGAGCTGGCCCCGGCCGGGTTCTCGCTCGCCACCGACATCGCCGAGTGGCTGGTCAAGCAGGGCGTGCCGTTCCGCGTCGCGCACGAGGTCGCCGGCGAGTGCGTGAAGGTCGCCGAGGCGGACGGCGTCGAGCTGGACGGCCTCACCGACGAGCAGTTCGCGAAGATCTCCGCCCATCTGACCCCCGAGGTGCGCACCGTCCTCAACGTCCCCGGCGCGCTCGCCTCCCGCGACGGCCGCGGCGGTACGGCGCCCAGCGCGGTCGCCGTCCAGCTCGCCGAGGTCAAGGCGGACGTGGCGGCCCAGCACCAGTGGGCGGACGCCAAGAAGTAGCAGGTCGCGTACGAGACGTAGGGGACGTCGAGGCGTCCGAGACGCAGGAGACGCAGGAGACGCGGGAGACGTAGAGGCGTACGCGAGTCCGCGACGTACGAGAGGTCGAGGCGTACGCGAGTCCGCGACGTGTGAGACGTGTGAGGCGTGTGAGACGTACGAGACGTCGAGGCGTACGCGACGTGTGAGACGTACGGGCGGGGCGTCGCGGGTTACGTTGGTCGGCAGCCGCAAGGAGCCGAACGAACGGAGCCCGCGATGCCCTTCGCCCGCCTCGCCTCAGCCACGACTCCCACCGCCCACATCGGGCTGGGGCTGGCCGCCGTCGGCCGTCCCGGCTACATCACCCTGGGCCGCGAGGAGGACCTCCCGGACGCACGCACGGTCGACGCCCTGCGCGCCCGCACCCACGAACTCCTCGACGCCGCCTACGCCCAGGGCGTGCGCTACTTCGACGTGGCCCGCTCCTACGGCCGCTCCGAGGAGTTCCTCGCCGACTGGCTGAACGCCCGGCCCGACATCGACGACGTCGTGATCGGCAGCAAGTGGGGCTACACCTACACCGCGGGCTGGCGCATCGACGCCGAGGCGCACGAGGTCAAGGACCACAGCCTCGCCACGTACGAGCGGCAGCGCGCCGAGACCGCCGAGCTGCTCGGGGACCGGCTCGACCTCTACCAGGTCCACTCGATGACCCCGGACAGCCCGGCCCTCACCGACAAGGAGCTCCACGCCAAGCTCGCCGAAGCGGCCGCCCAGGGTCTCTCGATCGGCTTCTCCACCAGCGGACCCGCCCAGGCCGACGCCATCCGCGCCGCGCTCGCCGTGACCGTCGACGGCGAGCCCCTCTTCCGCGCCGTCCAGGCCACCTACAACGCGCTGGAGACCTCCGCCGCCCCCGCGCTGGCCGAGGCGCACACCGCCGGACTCACGGTGATCGTCAAGGAGGGCCTGGCCAATGGCCGCCTCGCGGACCCGTATGCGCCGGATGTGCTGAAGACCGTCGCCGCGGAGGCCTCCCTGGGCAGTGACGCGATCGCCCTCGCGCTGATCCTGCGGCAGCCCTGGGCCGGCGTCGTGCTCTCGGGCGCGGCCACCGCCAACCAGCTCGCCTCGAACCTGCACGCCGCGGTCGTCGACCTCGACGACGACCAGCTGGCGCGCCTCGACGGCCTCGTCGAGGACCCGCGGGCGTACTGGGAGCGGCGCGCTCAGCTGCCCTGGCACTGAGCGCGCTCCGAGGATCATGACAGGCGATCCCGAGGCGACAGGCGAGAAGCGGCAGGTAGGCGGCAGGCGAGAGGTGAGGCGACAAGCGGCGAGCGTGTGAGACGCGTACGCTTCAGGTGAGACAAGATTGTCTCACATGGTCTATAGTCGTCTCATGGCTGTCGACCGTGAACACGTGCTGCGCAGCGCAGCCGCCCTGCTCACCCGCAAATCCACCGCGACCATGGACGAGGTCGCCAAGGCGGCCGGGATCAGCCGGGCCACGCTGCACCGCCAGTTCGCCGGCCGCGACGCGCTCGTACGGGCGCTGGAGGCGCTCGGCATCGAGGAGTGCGAGGCGGCTCTGGGCGCCGCCCGGCTCGATGAGGGCACCGCTCAGGAGGCCGTGCGCCGCCTGGTGAAGGAGCTGGAAGGCGCCGCCGGACTGCTCGCCTTCCTCTATACCGAGAACCAGCTGTTCGAGGGCGAGGAACAGCACGAGGGCTGGGCCCGGCTCGACGCCCGGATGGCCGCCCTGTTCCGGCGCGGCCAGCAGAGCGGCGAGTTCCGTATCGACCTCACCCCCGCCTGGCTCACCGAGGCGCTGTACGGACTGATGGCCTCGGCGGCCTGGGCCGTGAGCGAAGGCCGGATCGCCGCCAAGGACTTCCACCACATGATCGTCGAGCTGCTGCTCGGCGGCGCGCTACGGAGAGAGGAATCATGACCAGCACCCTGCAGCCGGCATCGACGGCGGCGGTGGAGAAGCGCCCGGGCCGTTGGCTCGCGCTCTCCGTCCTCGTCCTCGCCGTGCTGTTGGTGGCCGTCGACGCGACCGTCCTCGGCCTCGCGACCCCGTACATCAGTGAGGACCTGAAGCCCTCGGGCACCCAGCTCCTGTGGATCGGTGACGTCTACTCGTTCGTCATCGCCGGTCTGCTCGTCTCCATGGGCAGCCTCGGTGACCGCATCGGCCGCAAGAAGCTGCTGCT
This sequence comes from Streptomyces sp. NPDC058246, assembly GCF_042881985.1. Classification (NCBI taxonomy): domain Bacteria; kingdom Bacillati; phylum Actinomycetota; class Actinomycetes; order Kitasatosporales; family Streptomycetaceae; genus Streptomyces; species Streptomyces sp. NPDC058246. The sequence continues at coordinate 61,675 of NZ_JBHVWZ010000035.1, forward strand.
CGTCGGCGCCACGGCGTTCGGTGTGATATCGGTGCTCAACGCCTATGCCACGACACCGGAGTTGATGATCCTGGCGCGGGCCCTGCTCGGTGTCGCGGGCGCGACCCTGATGCCCGCCACGCTCGCCCTGATCCGCAACATCTTCCACGACCCGCGCGAGCGCAGCCTCGCCATCGGCATCTGGGGCGCGACCGCCTCCGCCGGTACGGCGGTCGGCCCGGTCGCCGGCGGCTTCCTGCTCGAACACTTCTGGTGGGGATCGGTCTTCCTCATCAACCTCCCGGTGATGGTGGTCCTCGTCCTCGTCGGCAGCAGGCTGCTGCCCGAGTCGAAGAACCCGAACCCCGGCCCCTGGGACCTGCCCAGCGTCGCGCTCTCGCTCGTCGGCGTGATCGGCGTCGTCTACGCGGTCAAGGAGACCGCCGCGCACGGTCTCAGCTGGCAGCCGGTGACCACCGGACTGCTCGGCGCGGGCGCCCTGTACTGGTTCGTGCGCCGGCAGCTCACCCTGCCCGCGCCCCTGTTGGACGTGCGGCTGTTCCGCAACCGGGGCTTCTCCGGAGCCGTACTCGCCGACCTGTTCACCGTCCTCGGCCTGTCCGGGCTCGTCTTCTTCCTCTCGCAGTACCTGCAACTCGTACAGGGCAGGGGGCCGCTGGAGGCCGGACTCGCCGAAGTCCCCGCCGCTGTGGGCGCGGTGGCGGCCGGTCTGATCGCGGGCACGGTCGCGCGACGCTTCTCGGTGCGCGCCGTGGTCACCGGCGGTCTCGCCGCGGTGGGACTGGCGCTGGGTGCGCTCACCCTGCTGAGCCGGTCCACCGGCTATCCGCTGCTCGGCGCCGCCCTGCTGGTCGTCGGCATCGGCGCGGGCTTCTCCTTCACCGTCACCGCCGACGTGATCCTCTCCAGCGTGCCCAAGGAGCAGGCGGGCGCAGCGTCCGCGGTCTCCGAGACGGCGTACGAACTCGGCGCCGCCCTCGGTATCGCCCTCCTCGGCTCCATCGTGACCGGCGTCTACGCGGGCTTCACCGGCCCGGCGGGCACCCCGGCCGCGGCCCACGAGTCACTGGGCGGTGCGGTGGAGGCGGCACAGGGCCTGCCGGCCCACACCTCCGAGGCCCTCTTGAGCGCGGCCCGCGAGTCCTTCGTCGACGGACTCACCCTCGCGTCGGGCGGCGGCGCGGTGGTGCTGCTCGCCACGGCGGCGGCGGCGTGGTTCCTGCTGCGCGGCCAGCGGCTGGAGAGCGCCGGATAACCGGATAAGGGGAGCGGGGCTGAGACATCGCGCGGCTCGGTCGGCTGGCGACATCGTGCGGCTCAGCCGACTGGCGGCATCGCGCGGCTCGGTCGGTTTGGCGGCATCGTGCGGCCCGGTCGGTTGGCGACATCGTGCGGCTCGGCCGGTTGGGTGCGACCAGCCACAGCGCACCCGCACCCGAAAGGCGGCAGACCGCCGGAGGCGCTACGCGGCCTTCGCCTTGGTGGCGTACATGTCCACGTACTCCTGCCCCGACAGCCGCATGACCTCGGTCATGACGGAGTCGGTCACGGCCCGCAGCACATACCGGTCACGGTCCATGCCCTCGTACCGCGAGAACTCCATGGCCTCACCGAAGCGGACCGTGACGCGGCCGGGCCGCGGCATCCCCGCGCCGCCCGGCTGCAGCTTGTCGGTGCCGATCATCGCGAACGGCACGACCGGGGCGCCGGTCATCAGGGTGAGGCGGGCGATGCCGGTGCGGCCGCGGTAGAGACGGCCGTCGGGGGAGCGGGTGCCCTCCGGGTAGATCCCGAAGATCTTGCCCTCCTCCAGGATGCGACGACCCGTCATCAGCGCCGCGACACCACCGTTGGCGCCGTCCCGGTCCACCGGGATCATGCCGACGCCGGTGAAGAACCAGGCCATCAGACGGCCCTTGAAGCCCTTGCCGGTGACGTACTCGTCCTTGCCGATGAAGAACACCTGACGGTCGCAGACCAGCGGAAGGATCATCGAGTCGATGAACGTGAGGTGGTTGCCGGCCAGGATGACCGGACCGTCGCCCGGGATGTGCTCCACGCCCTCCACCCGTGGGCGGAACATCAGGCGCATGATCGGTCCGAGCACTGCCTTGATGAGCGCGAAGCGGGACAACGGGCCCTCCGGTGTCAAGGGATCGGTATGAAGTCTGTGCAGGTGAGGACGATACTCGTGGCCCCGGGGGTATTGCACATCGGGCGCGTCGGGTTCACCGAGGTCTTACGTACTGTTGACTCACGTTTACCTGCGGTGTCGCGCTGTCGGGCGCGCGTAACGCGATCGCCACGGTGTGACGGACATCGCCCGGGAGGCTCAGGCCCGTCGTGGTGAGCGGGTACCCGATGCGTCCCGCGCCAAGCCGACGAATCGTCACATCACCGACCTCGTGCGACATCCGGTGTCACTCCCCGTACGACATCCAGCGTCACCCCCCTGTTCCCTCCGACGTCTCCCCTCCGTCACGGGCGCGCACCTACGATCGGCCCGCACTGGCGACGACAGGACGACGGAGGCGCTCATGGGAACGCAGGAGTCGGGCGAGCGGATACCCGGGACCGGACGGCGGGCACTGCTCGGCGCGGCGGTGCTCGGCGCGGGCGCGGCGGTACTCGGGGCCGCGGGCACGGCGAGAGCGGCCGAGGCGCGGCACGGGGGCGGCGGGCTGAAGAGCCTGCCCGTGCCGACCGTCATCGGGCACCGCGGAGCGAGCGGCTACCGCCCGGAGCACACCTTCGGCTCGTACCAGCTGGCCCTCGACCTTGGCGCGGACGTCGTCGAGGCGGGCGACCTGGTGCCCACCAGGGACGGCCACCTCGTCTGCCGTCACGAGCCGGAGATCGGCGGGACCACGGACGTCGCGCAGCACCCCGAGTTCGCCGACCGCAGGACGACCAAGACACTCGACGGGGTCGCCACGACCGGGTGGTTCACGGAGGACTTCACGCTCGCCGAGCTGAAGACCCTGCGCGCCATCGAGCGCATCCCGGCCAACCGGCCGCACAACACCCTCTATGACGGCCGCTGGGAGATCCCCACCTTCGAAGAGGTGCTCCGCTGGCAGGACGAGCAGACCCGCAAGCGCGGCAAGCAGGTCTGGATCTACCCCGAGACCAAGCACCCCACCTACTTCCGCAAGCTCGGCCTCGGCCTGGAGGAGCGGGTCGCCAAGCTGCTCCACAAGTACGGCAAGGACCAGCGGAACTCGCCGGTCATCCTTCAGTCGTTCGAGCCGACCAGCATCCAGCGGCTGAACGAACTCCTCGACAACCCGCTGGTCGTCCTGCTCTCCACCGCGAGCAGCCGCCCCTGGGACTTCGTCGAGACGGGCGACCCGCGCACGGTCGCCGACCTGATCACGCCCAAGGGCCTCAGGGAGATCGCCGGCTATGCCCAGGGCATCGGCCCGACCCTCGACCTGATCATCCCGAAGGACGCGGACGGGAACCTCACCAAGCCGAGCACGCTGGTCGCGGACGCGCACAAGCGGGGCCTGATCCTGCACCCCTACACCATGCGCAACGAGAACCCCTTCCTGCCCGCGAGCTTCCGCAAGGGCACCGCCCCGGACGCCTACGGGGACGCCTTCGGCGCCTTCAAGGTCTACTTCGAGACCGGCATCGACGGGGTCTTCTCCGACAACGCGGACACCGCGCTGCTCGCCCGCGCGGACTTCCTCGGGGGATGACCCGTCAACCGTTCACCCCGCTACCCCGGTTGGGGTGACAGTCGGCCGTCCCGGCAACCTCGCGCCGGGGCGGCCGCGTCGTGCCGCATATGACCCACGAGATGGTTGCCACCCTGCGCCCGCTCCTCGCCGCCGAGGCCTCGGCCGAGGCATATGCGTCGGGCGCCGAGCAGAGCGACCTGGAACAGGCCGTCTGGCTGCGCCTCCTGGAGCGACTCGACGCGGACGGACCGCCCGTCGACCCGCAGGGCTGGCTGCGCCGCGCCGTGCGCTCCGAGGCCCGGCGCAGCCGCCGAACCGCCCGCCTCGAGCAGCCGTACGCCTCCGAGGCCGCCGACGACCGCGGGCCCGGCCCCGAGCAGGAGGCGATGACCGCCGACCGCCGTCGCGCGCTGCACGCCGCGGTACGACGACTGCCCGGCCGCTGCCCGACCCTCATGGCGGCGCTGCTCTCCCCGAAGGACCTCACCTACCAGGAGATCGCGGGCGAGTTGGGTATCTCACAGGGCAGTCTCGGGCCGGAACGTTCCAGATGTCTGGGATGTCTGCGGCGATTGCTGACGGTGGAGGTTGCGGCCCGCTGACGGCGGGGATAGGAGTGAGGGACATCCGGTTGAACAGGTGAGCGGGAGGCATGCACACATGGGCATGAGCGTGACCATCTCGGCGGCGACCGAGCAGGACGCAGAGCAGATCCTCAAGCTGCAGTACCTCTGCTACCAGAGCGAGGCCGAGCTGTACGGCGACTACGGCATCGAGCCGCTCACCCAGCCGCTCGACTCCCTCAGGGAGGAACTGGCGGGCGGCACCGTCCTGGTGGCCCGGCTCGGTGAAGAGGTGGTGGCCTCGGTCCGCGGCGCCGTCGACGCCGACGGCACGGCCCGTATCAACAAGCTCATCGTCCACCCGCGCATGCAGCGTCACGGCCTCGGCGGACGCCTGCTCGCCGCCATCGAGGCCCAACTCGGCGCGGACGGGGCGGCCAAGTCCTTCCAGCTCTTCACGGGCCACCGCAGCGAGCGCAATCTGCGCCTCTACCGCAAGCACGGCTACGCGCCGGTCTCCCGGGAGCAGGTCGACGAACGGCTCACCCTGGTGACGCTGGCGAAGGGTGCCGACGCGGGCGCGTTCGTGGCCAGCGCGTAGCTGCCACCGAACCGCGGTCACCGCTCGGTCGTACGCGCCGAGCGGTCACACCTCGGTCGTACGCGCCGAGCGGCCACACCTCGGCCGTACGCGAAGTGGCCGCTCCTGGGGCGTACGGCGAAGTGGCTACCGCTCGGCAGTACGGCGAAGTGGCTACCGCTCGGCCGTGCGTGCCTTGCGGAGCCAGTACATCGCCGACAGCGGCAGCAGCACCGGGATGAACAGATAGCCCATCCCGTAGTCCGACCACACCGTGGCGTCGGGGAAGGCGGACGGTTCCACCAGCGTCCAGGTCCCGACGGTCAGCACGCCCACGAGCTCGGCGGCGCAGCACACCAGCGCCGCCTTGCGGGCCGTCTCGCCGCCACGGACGAGCGAGTACGTGATGAAGCCGTAGACGACGCCGGCCACCGCGGAGAGCGAGTAGGCGAGCGGGGCCTTGTCGAACTCCGTCGAGATCTGCACGGCGGAGCGCGACACGGCGCCGACGACCATCACCCCGTACAGCCAGAGCAGCAGCGTGCCGGGACCGCTGATGAGCCGGTTCCGCGGCTTCTTCTTCCCGGTCGTGCCGATCGTCGTGCCCGTCGCCTCGGCTCCGGTCTCCTCGGCTCCGGTCTCCTCGGCTCCCGTCGCCTCGCTTCCGGTCGAGTCGTTCCCGGTCGTCTCGTTCTCGGTCACGGTGACCTCGGCCTTCGTCACGTCAGCCTCCCCAGATGTCGTACAGGCGCACTTCGAGCACGGCGAGGACCACACCACCGGCGGCCACCGTGACCGACCCCCAACGGGTGCGCTCCGCCAGCGACATGAAGCCCGCGGCCGGAATGCACGCGAAGGCGCCGAGCAGGTACGCCACGAAGATCGTCGTGCCCTGCTCCGGCTTCTCGCCGCGCGCCAGCTGGACGATGCCGATCACCAGCTGAACGACGGCGAGCAGCGACACCACGGCCATGCCGATGAAGTGCCAGTCCTTCGTGGGCTGATCACGGTAGGCGGCCCAGCCGCACCAGGCGGCGAGCGCGAGCGCGGCGACGGCGGTGGCGACCGTCAGGGCATCAAGCATGCCGTGACCCTATTACGGGCCAAAAGGCCCGATGCCCGCACCCCCGGGGTGGCCCGTAGGGTCGAGGGCATGAAGATCCGCGCTGAAGCCCTCCTGTTCGACAACGATGGAACGCTCGTCTCATCCCTTGAGTCCGTCAACCGGTGCTGGACCCGATGGGCGCAGGAGTACGGCATCACGGCGGCGGACTTCGCCCGGATCGAGCTGCACGGCCGCCCGGCCGGCGAGATAGCCGCCGACCTGCTGCCCGCCGACATCGTCCCCGAGGCACTCGCGCGCATCGAGCAGCTCGAGGTCGAGGACGTAACGGGCGGGGTCGAAGCGCTGCCCGGCACCCTCGCCCTCCTCGAGGCGCTGCCCGCCGAGCGGTGGGCCGTCGTCACCTCCGCCACCCGGCGGCTGGCCGAGGCCCGGTTGGGCGAGGTCGGCATCCGCCCCAAGAAGCTGATCTCCGCCGACGACATCACCCGCGGCAAGCCCGACCCCGAGCCCTACCTCCTCGGCGCCCGCGAACTGGGCGTCGACCCGGCCCGCTGCGTCGTCTTCGAGGACGCCCCCGCCGGTCTCCAGGCGGGCCGCGCCGCCGGCATGACGACCGTGGCGTTGGCCACAACCCACCAGTCCCACGAGCTGGACGCAGACCTTGTGGTGAAGGACCTCTCGGCCCTGTCCGTACTGGTCACCCGCGGGGGAGTGGAGATCTCCGTCCGGGGCTGAGAGCTGTCCACCGCTGTCCGCATTGCGGACAGCGGTTCTGGGCTCCCGCTGTACGTCTGCTTTACTTGATCCATGACCACGACGAGCAGCCGCACCCTTGCGACCGAGGCGACCATGACGCCCGGTGCTCGTTGTATGTGTCGAATGTGCGCCTGCTAGAGGGCCCCCGCACCACCGCCTGGTCTCGCGCCCCGAAGCGAGACCGCCGCCCCCTGTCCGTACCCGGTACGTGACTCGGGCTGCCCCGCGCACACGTTCTCCCCCCGGTTCCATCGCCATCGCGAGAACCGTGCCGCGTTCCCGACCGAATGCACCCGTGCCCGGCGCACACCCACGCCCCGCACTCGACAGTGACGGAAACCCCAGTGATCACGACAACGGGCCTCACCAAGGTCTACCGCTCGCGCGGCCGTGAAGTGACCGCCCTCGACGGCGTCGATCTGCACGTCCGCGAAGGCGAGGTGTACGGCGTCATCGGCCAGTCCGGCGCCGGCAAGTCCTCGCTCATCCGCTGCGTCAACCTCCTGGAGCGCCCCACCGCCGGCACGGTCACCGTCGCCGGACAGGACCTCACCGCCCTGGCCGGCCGCGGCCCGCGCGCGGGCAAGGAGCTCCGCAAGGCGCGCAGCCACATCGGGATGGTCTTCCAGCACTTCAACCTGCTGTCCTCGCGCACCGTCCAGGACAACGTCGAGCTGCCGCTCGAAATCCTCGGCGTCTCCGGCACGGAGCGCAGCCGCAAGGCCCTCGAACTCCTCGACCTGGTCGGCCTCTCCGACAAGGCGAAGGCCTACCCCGCCCAGCTCTCCGGCGGGCAGAAGCAGCGCGTCGGCATCGCCCGCGCCCTGGCCGGCGACCCGAAGGTGCTGCTCTCCGACGAGGCGACCAGCGCCCTCGACCCCGAGACCACCCGCTCCATCCTCCAGCTGCTGCGCGACCTGAACCGGCAGCTGGGCCTGACCGTCCTGCTCATCACCCACGAGATGGACGTGGTCAAGAGCGTCTGCGACTCGGCCGCCCTCATGGAGAACGGCCGGATCGTCGAGTCCGGCACCGTCAGCGAACTGCTCGCGACGCCCGGCTCCGAGCTGGCCTCCGCGCTCTTCCCGGTCAGCGGCGACGCCGGCGGGGACGACCGCACCGTCATCGACGTCACCTTCCACGGCGAGGCGGCGACCCAGCCCGTCATCTCGCAGCTCTCACGCACGTACAACATCGACATCTCGATCCTCGGCGCCGCGATGGACACCGTTGCGGGCAGGCAGGTCGGCCGGATGCGCATCGAACTGCCCGGCCGCTACGAGGAGAACGTCGTGCCGATCGGCTTCCTGCGCGAGCAGGGCCTGCAGATCGAGATCCAGGGCCAGGAGCCCGTACTGGTGAAGGAAGGTGCCAAGTGACCTGGTCCGAGATGCAGCCGCTGCTGTCCCAAGCGTGTTGGGACACGCTCTACATGGTCGGCTGGTCCACCCTCATCGCGATCGTCGGCGGTCTGCCGCTCGGCATCCTGCTCGTCCTCACCGACCGCGGCGGACTCCTCCAGAACGTCCTCGCCAACAAGGTCATCGGGCAGATCGTGAACGTCGCCCGCTCGCTGCCGTTCATCATCCTGATGGTCGCGCTGATGAACTTCACGCGCATGATCACGGGGACGACGATCGGCCGCGAGGCGGCGATCGTGCCGCTCGCCATCGGTGCGATCCCCTTCTTCGCGCGCCTGGTCGAGACGGCTGTCCGCGAAGTGGACGGCGGACTCGTCGAGGCCGTGCAGTCGATGGGCGGAAACACCTGGACCGTCGTCCGCAAGGTCCTCGTACCGGAGTCCCTGCCGTCGCTGATCGCCTCCGCGACCACCACGATCGTCGCCCTCATCGGCTACTCGGCGATGGCCGGCACCGTCGGCGCGGGCGGCCTCGGCGACATCGCGATCCGCTACGGCTACCAGCGCTTCGAGACCGGACTCATGTGGATCACCGTGGCGATCCTCGCCGTGGTCATCTCCGTCATCCAGTTCGCCGGCGACTACGCCGCGCGCTCGCTGCACCGGCGCGGCGGTCAGTCCGGAGCCGCTCCGAAGCTCCGGCTTCTGAAGGCGGCCACGGCGACCAGCAAGACCGTCTGACTCCTCCCCGGATTTCCCCGTACACCCCACAGATTTCCCCGTACACCCCACACGGGGTCGCTCCACCCATAAGGAAAGGCACTTTTCGTGCGTAACGCCGCCAAGATCACCACCGCCGTCCTCGCCGCCGGAGCCCTCACCTTCGGCCTCTCCGCCTGCGGCTCGGACAAGGACTCTGCCTCCTCCGACACCAGCGGTCCGCTGATCGTCGCCGCGAGCCCCACCCCGCACGCCGAGATCCTCGACTTCGTCAAGAAGAACCTGGCGAAGAAGGCGGGCCTCGACCTGGAGGTCAAGGAGTTCCAGGACTACATCGTGCCGAACACGGCGACCGAGGACGGCTCGGTGGGTGCCAACTACTTCCAGAACCAGCCGTACCTGGACGACTTCAACAAGAAGCGCGGCACCCACATCGTGCCCGTCGTCACGGTGCACCTGGAGCCGCTCGGCCTCTACTCCCACAAGGTGAAGAGCGCCGACGCCCTGAAGAGCGGTGCGACCATCGCGGTCCCGAACGACGCCGTCAACGAGGCGCGTGCCCTGAAGCTGCTGGCCGCCAACGGGCTCATCACCCTCAAGGACGGCGCCGGCAACGAGGCGACCCCGCAGGACATCTCCAAGAACCCGAAGAACCTCAAGTTCAAGGAGGTCGAGGCGGCCCAGACCCCGCGCTCCCTGGACGACGTGGACGCCGCGGTCGTCAACGGCAACTACGCCATCTCCGCCGGACTCAAGCCCGCCAAGGACGCCCTCGTCCTGGAGTCCGCGAAGAACAACCCGTACGGCAACTTCCTCGCCGTGAAGAAGGGCAACGAGAACGACCCGCGGGTCAAGAAGCTCGCCAAGCTCCTCACGTCGCCCGAGGTCAAGAAGTTCATCGAGGACAAGTACGCCGGCTCCGTCATCCCGTCCTTCTAGTCGATCCAGTCGTTCCGAGGGGCGAACGCGATGCGCAAGCACGTCATATCCGCGGCGACCGCCGCACTGGCTCTCGGCCTCACCGTGACCGCCTGCGGCTCGGGTTCGGACTCCGGCGGCGGTGGTGGTGACGACGCCCTGGTCGTCGGCGCCACCGCGGTCCCGGCCGGCGAGGTCCTGTCGTACATACAGAAGGACCTCGCCGCGAAGGCCGGCCTCAAGCTGGAGATCAAGGAGTTCACGGACTACGTCCTGCCGAACACCGCGCTCCAGGAAGGCACGCTCGACGCGAACCTGTACCAGAACCAGCCCTTCCTGGACGAGTTCAACCACTCCAAGGGCACCCAACTGGTCTCCGTCGTCAAGGCGTACCTGCCGCCCATGGGCGTGTACTCGAAGAAGGTCACGGACATCGCGAAGCTCGCCGACGGAGCCACCGTCGCCGTGCCCAACGAGACCACCAACGAGGGCCGCGCCCTCAAACTCCTCGCCGCCAAGGGCCTCATCACGCTCAAGGACGGCGCGGGAACGACCGCGTCCCCGGCGGACATCACGGCCAACCCCAAGCACCTGAAGTTCAAGGAGCTCGACCCGGCCCAGCTGCCGCGCTCGCTCGACGACGTGACGGTCGCGGTCATCAACAACAACTACGCCCAGGACGCGGGGCTCAGTCCCGCCAAGGACGCGATCCTCCTGGAGTCCGCGAAGGACAACCCCTACGCGAACCTTCTGGCGGTGAAGAAGGGCAACGAGGACGACCCGCGGGTCAAGAAGCTCGCGAAGCTCCTCACCTCGCCCGACGTGAAGAAGTTCATCGAGGACAAGTACAAGGGCTCGGTCCTGCCGGTCACCGCCGGCTGACCGCCCTCGTCACCGCACGGGGTCCACTCCATCACCCGGAGTGGACCCCGTGGTGCAGTTCAGTGCTTTCATGCTGCATGCTGGGCAGTTCAGCGGGCCCCAGGGATTCCCGGGGGCCGAGGTCCCCGACGGTTACGGAGCGGCGCATGACGAGCACCTTCCCCGACATCTCCATCAGCACGGAGCGGTTGGTCCTGCGTGCGCTCGACGAGGACGACGTACCCGCCCTGGCCGAGATGATGAACGACGAGATGGTGGCGGCCTGGACGTCGGTGCCGCAGCCGTTCACCGAGGACGGCGCCCGCACCTGGATCACGGAGTACGCGCCCACGGAGCGCACGGAGGGCCGCGGACTCGGCCTCGCCGTCACCGAGTTCCTCACCCAGCGCCTGGTGGGCGTCATCCAGCTCGGCAAGACGAACTGGCATGTGCGGTCCACCGAGCTCTCGTACATCATCGCCCCCTGGGCGCGCGGCGAGGGCTACGCCTCCGAGGCCGCTCTGGCCACCGCCCAATGGCTCTTCGGCGACCAGAAGTTCGAGCGCATCGAACTGCGCACGGCCGCCGACAACACCGCCTCGCAGCAGGTCGCCCAGAAGATCGGCTGCATCAGCGAGGGCGTGCTGCGCAACGCCTGCATAGCGCGCACCCGCACCGAGGACGGAACCTGGGTCGACCTGCGCACCGACTTCATCGTCTGGAGCCTGCTCCCGGAGGACCTCGACGGCGTCGGCGAGCGGCTCGCCGACACCGGTGGTTTCACGTCGTTCTCCGACTGGAACTGAGAACCACGCGAGCCGCTCCCCGGGGACCTGGAACCGACTCCCCGAACCCGCGGACCGCGCCCACGCGCCGAGCCTCTCGCGGTGCCATCCGGCTCCACCAGGTACCCTCACGGAGCACCCGCGGGCTGCCCCTGACGACCTGCGAAAACCTTCTGGAGACTGACGACGATGGCCGACCGGGTCACGGTGATCGGCTGGGACGGCTCGCCGCTGACCGCCGCGGCGCGCTCCGCACTCGGTGCCGCCACACTGGTGGCCGGCGCGGCCCACCACCTCGCGCTCCCCGAGGTACCCCGGGGCGCCGAGCGCATCCGCCTCGGCAGCGTCGCCCTCGCCGCCCGCCGGATCGCGGGCCACCGGGGCACCGCCGTGGTCCTCGCCGACGGGGACCCGGGCTTCTTCGGCGTCGTACGCACCCTGCGGGGCCCGGAGTTCGGCCTGGAGGTCGAAGTGGTGCCCGCCGTATCCTCGGTGGCCGCCGCCTTCGCCCGCGCCGGTATGCCCTGGGACGACGCACAGGTGGTCGTCGCACACGCCCGCACCTTGCGACGCGCGGTGAATGTGTGCCGCGCCCATACCAAGGTCGCCGTTCTCACCTCGCCCGGCGCCGGCCCCGCCGAACTCGGTCTGCTCCTCGAAGGAGTGCACCGCACCTTCGTCATCTGCGAGGAGCTCGGGACCGTGCGCGAGCGGGTCACGATTCTGACCTCCGACAAGGTCGCCGACCACACCTGGCGCGACCCCAACGTCGTCATCGTCATCGGCGCCTTCGTCGCCGCGGCCGAGGGCGGCGGCTGGATCGCCGGACGCGACCCGGGCACCGGACCGCGCGGCTGGGCGCTCCCCGCCGAGGCGTACGGCGGTGCGCTCGGCGAAGGCGAAACGGATCTGCTGCGCGCCGCCCAACTCGCCCGGCTGGGCCCGCGCGTCGGCGACCTCGTCTGGGACATCGGCTCGGGCAGCGGCGCCTTCGCCACCGAGGCCGCGCGCACCGGCGCCGCCGTCATCGCGGTCGACCGCAACCCCGGCTCCTGCGCCCGCACCGAGGACTCCGCCCGCCGCTACGGCGTCCAGATGCAGATCGTGCACGGCGCCGCTCCGCACATCCTGGAGAACCTTCCCGAACCCGATGTCGTGCGCGTCGGAGGCGGCGGAGCGGCGGTCGTCTCGGCCGTCGCCGACCGCCGCCCGCAGCGCATCGTGACGCACGCCGCGACCCGCGACGCGGCCGAACTCATCGGCCGGGACCTGACGGAGCACGGCTACCAGGTCGAGTGCGCGCTCATTCAGTCCGTGGAACTCGATACAAGGGCCTGGACGGAGAAGGAGCGGAGCGTCGCGTTCCTGCTCAGCGGCCGTCTGCCGGATCGCGCCCCGTGATCCTGTTGTCGTACTGCGCGCGGTAGGCTGGCCGATCGTTGTACCGCTCCCGGGTGATCGGCCTTTCGTCGGTCAATGTCCCGAAAACGCGCCCGTTTTGAGGCGAGTGTGGTACGGCAGAACCGGAGGACGCGCAACGTGGCGCAGTCCACAGGCGGCCCTCGCGGATCAAGCTGTCGCGAGGGCGGAACGACCGGGACAATGCCAGTTAATGGCTTTGTCGTCTTTGTGGGCCGGTCGTTCGTGCCGCTGGGCGCGCACGCTCGTTCTCCACAGTGGGGCGGTCGGTGCGCCGTTCCGGGCGAGCTGGACTTGGAAGCACTAACCGATGGGCGAGGGGTACGCATGACCGACACCGGCCAGGTCCCGGGCGAGGGACTGCCGGAGAACGCAGGCATGGTGGAGCAGCCCGGCGTCGCCGCGCCGGCCGCGTACACCTTCCTCGACCCCTCCGAGAACCCCGTCGAGGACGACGACCTCCTTCTGATGCCGGGCGCGCCCGGAGCACAGGGGGCGTGGGGCAACGAGGTGCCGCCGCCGGCCCCGATGCCGTTCGTCCACGAGCCGGACCCGCACGAGCCCGGCCCGCATGAGCCAGGCCCGCACGAGACGGACGGGCGGGACAGCGGCTCGGTCGACCTGGGCGCCGTGCGCGCGCCCGGTCCGGCGCCCGCCCCGCAGCCGACGACGCCGCGCCGCCCGCTGCACCTCGGCCCGCCGACGCCGGACGGCTCCGCGAGCCCGGTGCGCTCACTGGCCGACCGCGGCCCCGCGGGTACGCCGGTGAGCCCGGCTCCCGTCGCCCCGGTGCCCGCGGCCGCTCCCGCTGCTCCCGCACGGCACGCGGGTCCGCCGACGGTCGGTCCCGAATACCTCGACGCGCCGCAGCTCGGCGACGCTCCGCCGCAGGGCGCGGTGCCGTGGGGCGCTCCGCCCGTGGCCCCCCAGGTGGGGATTGCAGAAACGGTCGTCCCGGAAGCGGGACAGGTGACGGAGCCCGCGACGCAGGCCGAGGCGGCGCCGATCGCCGAGGCCGCTCAGGACCCGGGACCCGGGCACGCTCACCCGGCCCAGGTTCCCGTCGAGGAGCTCGCCCAGGCCGCTCAGGCCCCGGCACCCCAGGTTCCGGATGGTCCGCTCGCCCACCAGGACCCGGCCGGTGCCGAGCAGGCTGAGGCCGCGCCCGCGCTGGACAGCCCGCTGGACCCGCAGGCGGCGCAGACTCCGGGGACCCCGGACGCGACGACCTTCCCGGCGGCTCCGCACGCCCTTCAGGCGACGGACGCCACGGGTGCGACGAACGGCGCGGGCGTGACGGATGTCGCGGGCGTGACGGATGTCGCGGGCGTGACGGGCGGCGCCGAGCCGACCGAGCCGGCTGAACCCACGGGCCACGTCGGCGGCGACGCCCACGCGCCCGCTCAGTTCCCGTCCGAGGCCGGGGTCGAGGGGTTCGCGCCCGCTCAGTTCCCGTCCGACGCCGAGGGCTTCGCGCCGGTGCACTTCCCGTCCGACGCCGAGCACTTCACTTCCGCGCAGGCAGCCCACGCGGCCCCGCAGCGGACGGCCGAGCACGACGCGTATGCGGCAGACTCGGCCGAGCCCGTCACCCAGGTCCCCGCGCAGGCCGCCGAGTTCACGGACTCCGGTGTCCACATCGCGGACCCGGCCGCCCAGTTCGCGGACGCGGGATCCCCGGCGGAGCCCGCGCAACCGCTCGTGGCCGCCATGGCCCACACGCCCCGGGCTGCGCAGTCGGCTCCGGAAGCTCAGGCCGTTGAGTCCGCGCTGCCCGCGGACGCCTCACACGGCCAGGCCGTACCCGGCCTCGAAGCCCAGCAGGCCCAGCAGTTCGCGGCCCCGACCGCTTACTCCGACTTCTCGGAGAACGGTGCCGCCGAGGTACCGCACGGCGCCGTCCCGGTGGGCGTGGCCGCCCACGCAGAGACGGCCCCCCAGGCATCCGTCGGCCGACCCCACGGCGAGCAGCACTTCCCCGCCGCCGGTTCCGCCGCCGGTGGGGGTGGCAGCACTGGCACCGGTGACGCGGCAGCCGCGGCCGGGCTCCCGGGCGGCACCCCACAGGAGCCGCAGGCGGACCAGTCCCTCGGCCAGTTCGTGCCCGTGGAGGGCACGGTGCCGACCACGCCGCACCTGGCGCCGACCCCGCCGCACGCCATGACCGTGCCGCCCCTCCCGACGGAGGAGCAGCCGACGGCCGAGGAGCCCGCGGAGGAGACGATCGTCGTGGCGCCCGCCCCGGTCGAGGAGATCGCCGAGGAAACCCCGAAGACCCCCGCCACGGAAGCGGAGCCGATCGCTCAGGCAGTCGTCCCCGCCCCCAGGGAAGCCGAGGCCGAGGCCGAACCCGAAGCCGAGAGCACCTCCGAGACACCCCCCGTACCGGAGCCGCTCCCCGCGGACCCGGAGCCCGTAGTCGCACAGCAAGCGGATGACCTGGACACCCAGGTCGCCGACCAGGAAGAGAGCACGGCCGAAGTGGAAGACGTACGAGAGTCCACCGGCCCGGCGGCCCCCGGCTACGACGACGCCGAGCGCGAGGCCGTGCTGCGTGTGATGCGCGAGCGCCGCGACATCCGCAATGGCTTCCGCAGCGACCCGATCCCGCACGACGTGCTGCTCCGCGTCCTGGAGGCCGCGCACACCGCGCCGTCCGTCGGTCACTCCCAGCCCTGGGACTTCGTCGTCATCCGCTCCGCCGACACCCGCCGGAGCATGCACGAACTGGCCCAGCGGCAGCGTGAGGCGTACGCCAAGTCGCTCCCCAAGGGCCGCGCGAAGCAGTTCAAGGAACTCAAGATCGAGGCCATCCTCGACACCCCGGTGAACATCGTGGTCACCGCCGACCCGACCCGCGGCGGCCGGCACACCCTGGGCCGCCACACCCAGCCCCAGATGGCCCCGTACTCCTCCGCGCTCGCGGTCGAGAACCTGTGGCTCGCGGCCCGTGCCGAGGGTCTGGGCGTCGGCTGGGTCAGCTTCTTCGACGAGCGCGAGATGGTCCGCGCCCTCGGCCTGCCCGAGCACCTGGAGGTCGTGGCGTACCTCTGCGTCGGCTACGTCGACGAGTTCCCGGAGGAGCCCGAGCTGATGCAGGCCGGCTGGTCCAAGCGCCGCCCGCTGTCGTGGGTCGTGCACGAGGAGACGTACGGCCGTCGCGCGCTGCCCGGCGAGGAGCCGCACGACCTGCTCGCCGAGACGGTCTCCAACATCCGCCCGCTCGACGCCAAGGCGCTCGGCGAGGCGTGGGAGCGCCAGAAGCGGATGACCAAGCCCGCCGGCGCGCTCGGCATGCTGGAGATCATCTCCGCGCAGCTGTCCGGGCTCTCCCGGATGTGCCCGCCGCCCATCCCTGAGCCTGCCGCCGTCGCGATCTTCGCGGGTGACCACGGCGTGCACGCCCAGGGCGTCACCCCCTGGCCGCAGGAGGTCACCGCCCAGATGGTGGCCAACTTCCTGGGCGGCGGCGCGGTCTGCAACGCGTTCGCCAACCAGGTCGGTGCCGAGGTCTGTGTCATCGACGTGGGCGTCGCCTCCGACCTCCCGGCCACCCCTGGCCTGCTCCCGCGCAAGGTCCGCGCCGGCACCGCCGACATGACGACGGGCCCCGCGATGAGCCGCGAAGAGGTCGTCGCGGCGATCGAGGTGGGCATCGAGACGGCCCGCGACCTGGTCGCGGCCGGCAACAAGGCCCTGCTGACGGGTGAGATGGGCATCGCCAACACCACCGCGTCGGCGGCCCTGATCTCGGTCTTCACGGGCACGGACCCGTCCGAGGTGACGGGCCGGGGCACCGGCATCAACGACGAGACCCTGGCCCGCAAGACCGAGGTCGTCCGCCGCGCCATCGACCTCCACCAGCCGGACCCGGCCGATCCGATCGGCGTCCTCGCGGCCATCGGAGGCCTCGAGCACGCCGCCATGGTCGGCCTCCTCCTCGGTGGCGCGTCCCTGCGTACGCCGGTGATCCTGGACGGCGTCAGCGCCGGCGCCGCGGCCCTGGTGGCCCGCGCCATCGCCCCCGAGGTCCTCGCGGCCTGCATCGCGGGCCACCGCAGCGCGGAACCGGGCCACGTGGCCGCCCTGAACAAGCTGGGCCTGCGCCCCCTGGTCGACCTCGACCTCCGCCTCGGCGAGGGCACGGGCGCCCTCCTGGCCCTCCCGGTGGTCCAGAGCGCGGCCAGGGCGATGCACGAGGTGGCGACGTTCGATTCGGCAGGGGTGACTGAGAAGTAGCGTCCAGCGGGCCGCACTCTCGGAAGGCCGGGGCAGAGCCCCCGGTTTCGGGTAGGGGCGGGCTGGGGGAAGAAAACCCACCCCACCCCGCCCCACCCGGACCCGCACCCTCATCTCCGCACGTCAGGGCCCACTGTGAAACCGCAGAGCCCCGCCCAGCACCGCCCCGTACGAGGAGCCGCACCGCCATGGCCGAACACCCCGCCTACCCCGTAGGCCTCCGCCTCACCGGCCGCCGCGTGGTCGTCCTCGGTGGCGGCCAGGTGGCCCAACGCCGCCTCCCGGCCCTCATCGCGGCAGGCGCGCGCGTCCACCTCGTATCACCGCAGGCGACCCCGTCCGTGGAAGCGATGGCGGACGCCGGCGAGATCACCTGGACGAAGCGCCCGTACGAGGAGGGCGACCTCGCGGAGGCGTGGTACGCCCTGATCGCGACCAGCGACCCCCAGGCGAACACGGAGGCCTCCGCCGAGGCGGAGCGCCACCGCGTCTGGTGCGTCCGCTCCGACGACGCCGACGCGGCAACGGCCTGGACGCCGGCGACGGGCCACAGCGCGGGCGTGACGGTCGCCGTCCTCACGACGGACGCCCGAGGCCGGGACCCCCGCCACACGGCGGCGATCCGCGACGCCGTGGTCGAGGGACTCCGCGACGGCACCCTCGTGGCCCCCCACCACCGCACCCGCACCCCCGGTGTCGCCCTGGTCGGCGGCGGCCCCGGCGACCCGGACCTGATCACGGTCCGCGGCCGTCGCCTGCTCGCCGAGGCCGACGTGGTCATCGCGGACCGGCTCGGCCCGCGCGACCTGCTCGCCGAACTCCCGCCGCACGTCGAGGTGATCGACGCGGCGAAGATCCCCTACGGCCGGTACATGGCCCAGGAGGCCATCAACAACGCCCTGATCGAGCACGCCAGACAGGGCAAGTCGGTGGTACGTCTCAAGGGCGGTGACCCGTTCGTCTTCGGCCGCGGCATGGAGGAGGCCCAGGCGCTCGCCGAGGCGGGCATCGCCTGCACGGTCGTCCCCGGCATCTCCAGCTCGATCTCGGTACCGGGCGCGGCGGGTATCCCGGTCACCCATCGGGGGGTCGCACATGAGTTCACCGTGGTCAGCGGGCATGTCGCCCCTGACGACGAGCGCTCACTGGTCGACTGGCCCTCCCTCGCCAAGCTCCGCGGCACGCTCGTCGTCCTCATGGGCGTCGACAAGATCGGCAGGATCGCCGACACCCTCGTCGCACACGGCAAGCCGGCCGACACCCCCGTCGCCCTGGTCCAGGAGGGCACCACCGCGGCGCAGCGCCGCGTCGATGCGACCCTGGCGACGGTCGCCGAGACCGTACGCGCGCAGGACGTGAAGCCCCCGGCGGTGATCGTCATCGGCGAGGTCGTGAACGTGGGCCCCGGACTTCACAAGTAACCACGGGTAACCCAACCCGTTCCCAGCCGTTGGCACCGCACCCAGGACAAGGCAGTATCACCCTGTGGCCGATCTCATCACCGTTGAGAACCCCGACGACCCGCGTCTGCGCGACTACACGGGCCTGACCGACGTGGAACTGCGCCGCAAGCGCGAACCGGCCGAGGGCCTGTTCATCGCCGAGGGCGAGAAGGTCATCAGACGGGCCAAGGACGCCGGGTACGAGATGCGCTCGATGCTCCTGTCCGCCAAGTGGGTCGACGTCATGCGCGACGTCATCGACGAGCTCCCGGCGCCGGTGTACGCGGTCAGCCCGGAGCTCGCCGAGCAGGTCACCGGCTACCACGTGCACCGCGGCGCGCTCGCCTCCATGCAGCGCAAACCGCTGCCCACGGCGGAGGAACTCCTGCAGACCGCGCGCCGCGTGGTCGTCATGGAGGCCGTCAACGACCACACCAACATCGGTGCGATCTTCCGCTCCGCCGCCGCTCTCGGCATGGACGCGGTGC
Source organism: Streptomyces sp. NPDC058246 (assembly GCF_042881985.1). NCBI lineage: Bacteria > Bacillati > Actinomycetota > Actinomycetes > Kitasatosporales > Streptomycetaceae > Streptomyces > Streptomyces sp. NPDC058246. The sequence continues at coordinate 80,558 of NZ_JBHVWZ010000035.1, forward strand.
TCCTCTCCCCGGACTGCGCGGACCCGCTCTACCGCCGGTCCGTGAAGGTCTCCATGGGTGCCGTCTTCTCCGTCCCGTACGCCCGTCTCGAGACCTGGCCCAAGGGCCTGGAGTCGGTCCGCGAGGCCGGCTTCGCCCTGCTCGCCCTCACCCCCGACGAGAAGGCGAAGTCCCTCGACGAGACTGCCCCGCACCGCATGGACCGGGTCGCGCTGATGCTGGGCGCGGAGGGCGACGGCCTGTCCACGAAGGCCCTGATGGCGGCGGACGAATGGGTCCGCATCCCGATGGCCCACGGCGTCGACTCGCTCAACGTGGGCGCGGCGGCGGCGGTGGCCTTCTACGCGGTGGCGACGGGACGCCCACGGTCGTGAGCGCCCTCGGCGCCGCCCCGGGCGACCGCCACGGGCGCTAGCCGTCCTTCCGGATCTCGCTCCGGTACCGCTCGGACATCAGCTCCCCGGTGGGAAGCGGCGGGTACGACTGCTCCTGTCGTACGTCCTTACGGGTGCCCCCGTCGTCCAGCCCCCGCGCCGGCCCCTGGCATCCCTGCGCCGCCGCGATGCCGAGCGCGACGAGCAGGGTCACCACGACGAACACGAAGAGCCGCTGGCGCAGCAGCCGCGGGTTGGCGGGCCTGCGGCCGGTCCCGGTGGTGCGCGGCCCGGGACGTCCGGCACCACTGCGGGGCGCCGGCCTGCTGCCGGAGCGGCCGGTGTTCCGGGCGGGCGCGGGGCGCGAACCGGACTGCGAGGGCCTGGTGCCACCGTTCGTCCCGCCGGTGCGCGGCGGGGGAGTGCCCTGCGGACGCCGCTGGGTGCGCTGCTCGGCGTACTGCTCGGCCAGGCGTCCGGTCGGCCGGTCGGGATCCGTGCGCGGCGCGGGCGGCCGTACGTCCGCCATGCCCTGTGCCTCGCGGGCCGCGATCTCCTTGAGCCGCAGGGACAGTTGGAGGGTGGTGGGCCGCTCCTCGGGATCCTTCGCCAGACATGCCCGTACGAGAGGTGCCAGCGCGTCCGGAACGCCGTGCAGTTGGGCCTCCTCGTGCACCACCCGGTAGAGCATCACTTCGGAACTGCCGTGCCCGAAGGGCGAGTCCTGGGTCGCCGCGTACGCGAGCGTGGCGCCGAGCGCGAACACGTCCGTGGCCGGGGTGACGGCCGCTCCGCGCACCTGCTCGGGCGCGAGGAAGCCGGGGGAACCGACAGCCGTACCGACATGCGTGAGGGTCGAGGCACCCGTCGCCCAGGCGATGCCGAAGTCGATGATCCGCGGCCCCTTCGGGGACAGCAGGATGTTGGACGGCTTGAGGTCCCGGTGGACGACCCCGGCCTCGTGCACGGCGACGAGTCCCTCGGACAGGGCGGCACCGACGGCCGCCACATCGGCGGCGCTCAGCGGCCCTTCCTCCGCGACCTTGTCGTGCAGGGAGGGCCCGGGCACGTACTGCGTGGCGAACCACGGGCGGTCCGCCTCCAGATCGGCGGCGACGAGCCGCGCCGTGCAACCGCCCCTGATGCGTCGCGCCGCCGAGACCTCCCGGGCGAACCGCGACCGGAACTCCTGATCCTCCGCCAGATCCGGCCGGATCACCTTCAGCGCGACCCGCTGGCCACGGCGGTCGGAGCCCAGGTAGACAACGCCCATCCCACCCGCGCCGAGCCGCCTGTGAAGCCTGAACGAGCCGACGACACGCGGGTCCTCGCGCCTCAGGCGCATCATCGCCATGTCCATCCCCGCTGCCCGGTCCATTTGACGAGCCACAGCTTACGTTTCCGCGGCCGGGTGCGCGCAGAGGCCGCGCCCTCTCGGCCCGATCGATTGTCAGTGCCGGGTGGGAAACTTGAAAGGTGGTCAGGGAGCGTGTGAGCGGGACGGCTTTGGGCCGCCTGTGATCCCAACCCTCCGTCGCAGAAGGGGGATTGAGCCCGTGAAGGGTGACCGAGTGGAGATAGTCGTGGACGCCGGTGACACGACGCGCACGTACGAGGTGGTGGCGAGCAGGGCGGGTCGCCGGGTGGAGACGGCGGTGCGCCGAGGTGTGGTGGAAGTGAGCGAAGTCACGCGAAGCGGATCAGTGGTGCGCACCGCCCGCTTCATGGCGACCCGGGTGCTGGCGCTCGTCGAGCAGCCGGTGCCCAGGGAAGACGTCTCGGAACAGTCGGGTCACACCGGACGCCCCCTCCGGGAAGACCCTGAGACCTAGGTCCTCGTCTCCACCCAGGGGAGTACACCGCAGGTCATCGCTCATCCTCCGGGAGGCCCGCCAATCGGTACGAGGGCATGACGACCCGGCGGCGCCGCCCGCCTAGATTTGAGGTCAAGCGGCGGGTGCAGCACTCGTCCCCCGAGGTCAGACACCCGCCGCTGCCAATCACAACAGAAGCTCGGTCAGGAGAGGGACCATGGCCCACACGGCACCGCGGACAGCGCTCCGCACGCAGGGACGCAGGGCGTACACCGCGTACACCACCGCGTTCGGCACCCGCCGCCAGGGCCAGCGCCACCCCTTGGTGGCGACGGCGATGGTCCTTCCCCTGGCGGCCCTGCTCGTAGTCGTCTTCGGCGGCTGGGACGCAGTGGTCACACAAGCGTCGTCCGTGGGCGTGATGCTGGGGCGCTGAGCGGCGCCCCAGGCCCGGAAGAGCGGTCCGGGCGGGGACATCCGGCCATGAAACCCCGTGGGGACGGGGGTGCGGCGGACGGCACAAAATGCCCGCGCAGCTGGGGAGCTGCGCGGGCATTTTCTTGCCCTGCACCACCACCGCACACAGCCACACCGCTGACACGACAGTTCCCGCGGTACGTCTCATCAACTGCGCCCAGTCGTGCCGCTGGGTCCGCAGTTCTCCCGGTTCGTCTCATCAACTGCGGGCAATCGTGCCGCTGGGGCGACAGCCCTCCCGTCCGTCTCAACTGCGCCCAGTCGTGCCGCTGGCGCCACACTTGTCCCGGTTCATCTCATCAACTGCGGGCAATCGTGCCGCTGGGGCGGCACGGGTGGGCGCGGCGGCACCCCGTAAGCGCCGGGCAGCGCACCCACCCCGACCTCAGCACCCGCACCGGGTACCGCACACCCGTGCCGGGTGCCGGTCCCGTCGCCCGGTGGACGCCGGGTACCCCTCACCCGGCCCGGCCCACCTGCGTACGCTCACCGACAGACGCCATCCGTACCCAGGGGGACCCGTGACCGCAGACACCCTGCTGCCCGCACTCACCGCCAAGGTGCGCAGCACGGTCCACCCCACAGCAGACGCAGGCAAAGGCGTAAACGCACACGCACACGCAGCCGCAGCAAGCTCCTGCCCCTGCGGAACCAAGGACGCCGTCCTCGCCAACCGCCCCGACGCCACGGTCATCCGCCACGCCGACACCGTCGCCAAGGCCCACGCCCCCGGCACGGACCCCACGGAACTCTCCCTCCGGCTCTCCGTCGCCACCGCCCTCCCCGACACACTCCTGCCCCCACTGACCAGCACGCCAGTCGACCTGCACGGCCGCCCGGTGACCTTCTGGCCGTACGGCAGCCCGGTCGACCCGGAGAACCCCGAGGCGGCCCCCTGGGAGGCCGCCGCCACCCTGCTGGCCCGGCTCCACCAGGCCCCCGCCCCGCACGGCCTCCCGCCCATGCGCGGCCCCGCGAAGGCGGCTCGGGCGATCGCCCGGCTCAGGACGGCGGGCCCGCTCCCGGCCGCCGCCCCGGTCCTGCGCGCCTGGGCCGGCCTCCCGGCCTGGGCCCGCGCCCAGGCCCCGATGCCGGACGCCGCGACCCTGTGTCACGGCGACCTGCACCTCGGACAACTCGTCCGCCACCCGGCCCCGGCCGGCCCCTGGCTCCTCATCGACGTCGACGACCTGGGCGTGGGCACCCCGGCCTGGGACCTCGCCCGCCCGGCCGCCTGGTACGCCTGCGGTCTGCTCCCGCCCGAGGAGTGGCTGCGCTTCCTGACCGCCTACCGGAGCGCGGGCGGCCCGGCGGTCCCCGCCGAGGGCGACCCCTGGCCCGCCCTGGACATCGCGGCCCGGGCCCTCACCGTGCAGACCGCGGCCCTGGCGATCGCCAAGTCCGTCGCCTCCGGGGAGCCGTTGGACGAGGTGCAGCAGGCCGTGATCGACGCCTGTGACCGAATGGGCACCGTCCCGCCCGAGTTGTCGCACGGTTTCGCGACGTAGGGTGCAACCGACCGAAGCCGGGCAGTGTCTGTCCTGGCGGAAGCAGTACCGACCGGCGAGGAGTTGAGCCGAGCATGCAGTGTCCGAAGTGCCATGCGCCGATGCACACGTACAACCGCAATGGCGTCCAGATCGAGCAGTGCAGCGGCTGCCGCGGGATATTTCTCGACTACGGCGAGCTGGAGTCGCTGACCCGCCTGGAGTCCCAGTGGCAGCAGCCCGCGCCGCCGCCCCCGGCCGCCCCGCAGGCGTACCCGTCCGCGCCCGCGCCCGCCTGGGGCGCCCCGCAGCACGGCGGCCACGGCGGTCACTACGGCGGCCACGGCGGCCACCACCGCCACAAGAGCTTCGGCCACATGCTCTTCTCGTCCTGAACGAGCGCCGTCTCGTCCTGAACGAGCGCCGGGGCCCCTCCTGAGGGGAGGGGCCCCGGCGGCGTACGCAGGGACGAACACGACGAAGCCCCCGACCGTACGAGACGGCCGGGGGCTTCGGCTGGTGCGCGATACTGGGATTGAACCAGTGACCTCTTCCGTGTCAGGGAAGCGCTCTCCCGCTGAGCTAATCGCGCGGGGTGGACCTGCGGACGGTGCCAGGTGGTGCGTACTGCGTGCGCGATACTGGGATTGAACCAGTGACCTCTTCCGTGTCAGGGAAGCGCTCTCCCGCTGAGCTAATCGCGCGGGATCGGATCTTGCCGTACGGGCTGGAAGATCCAGTGGACGATACTGGGATTGAACCAGTGACCTCTTCCGTGTCAGGGAAGCGCTCTCCCGCTGAGCTAATCGTCCTTGGAGGTGGAGACGGGATTTGAACCCGTGTAGACGGCTTTGCAGGCCGTTGCCTCGCCTCTCGGCCACTCCACCAGGAGCGTAGGGGTTCGGGATGATCCCCCACTTCCTGCGAGCGGACGACCAGGTTCGAACTGGCGACCTCAACCTTGGCAAGGTTGCGCTCTACCAACTGAGCTACGTCCGCGTGTCGTTTCCGGTCGGCTTGCGCGTCCCGGCGACGTGTTGAACTCTAGCGGATTCCGGGGCCAGCACAAAAACGCGTTTGTGCAGCGTGCTGCGTTCTGTCCGCCCAAGGACACGGTCAGGGCACCGGCAGGTCACCCGCCCTAGACTCGACTGCGTGCTCGACCTCCCTCCTCTCGCCCGCTTCGGTGGCCTCGTCGCAACCGGTCTCCTCGACGTCACCAGCGACCCCGCGGCCCTGGACTCGACCGGTTTCTGGGCCGTCTCGGCCGACTTCGAAGGGCGGCTGACCTGCGCCCGCTTCCAGGACGTACGACAGGAGCCGGTGCCCGCACCGGTGCCCGGGCGCTGGCGAGGTCCCGCGGCCGATGACTGGAAGTCGTCCCTCGACCGCGCCGCGTACACCGCGGGCGTGCGCCGCATCCGCGAGCACATAGCGGCAGGTGAGGTCTACCAGGCGAACCTCTGCCGGGTGCTGTCCGCGCGCGTCGCCCCCGACGCCGACGTCGACGAGCTGACCGCCTTGCTGGCGCGTGGCAACCCGGCGCCGTACGCCGGAACGATTCGCCTGCCCGCCCACGCCGTGGAGATCGCCACCGCGTCCCCCGAACTCTTCCTGCGCCGCGACGGGCGTGTCGTCGAGTCGGGTCCGATCAAGGGCACCGGACGCACCGAGGCGGACCTCCTGGAGAAGGACTACGCCGAGAACGTGATGATCGTGGACCTCGTCCGCAACGACATCGGCCGAGTCTGCGTCGGCGGCAGCGTCACCGTCCCCGACCTCTGCGTGGTCGAGAAGCACCCGGGTCTTGTCCATCTCGTCTCCAGTGTCCACGGCGAGCTGCGTGCCGACGCCGGATGGCCCGAGCTCCTGGCCGCCGCCTTCCCGCCCGGTTCCGTCACCGGCGCTCCCAAGTCCAGCGCGCTGCGGATCATCGAGGCCCTGGAGACCGCGCCCCGCGGCCCGTACTGCGGAGGTATCGGCTGGGTCGACGCCGATCGCGGCACCGGAGAGCTGGCGGTCGGCATCCGCACCTTCTGGATCGACCGGGACGAGGGCGTCCTGCGGTTCGGTACGGGCGCGGGCATCACCTGGGGATCGGACCCCGAGGGCGAGTGGCGGGAGACCGAACTGAAGGCATCGCGGCTGCTCGCGGTAGCGTCGGGTCAGTACGAGGCAAGTGGAGGGACCCTTTCGTGAAGATCTGGCTCGACGGCGGGCTGCAGGACACCGAGACCGCCCGCGTCTCCGTCTTCGACCACGGACTGACCGTGGGCGACGGCATCTTCGAGACCGTGAAGGCGGTCGACGGGCGGCCGTTCGCGCTGAGCCGCCACCTGGACCGGCTGGCCCGCTCGGCCCGCGGCCTCGGCCTGCCCGAGCCCGACCTCGACGAGGTACGCCGCGCCTGCGCCGCGGTCATCGACGCCAACCCGATGCCGCTCGGCCGGCTCCGCATCACCTACACCGGTGGTCACGGCCCGCTCGGCTCCGACCGCGGCGAGCACGGTCCGACCCTGGTCGTCGCACTCGGCGAGTCCGCCCGGCGCCCCGACTCCACCGCCGTCGTCACCGTGCCGTGGACCCGGAACGAGCGCGGCGCGCTCACCGGCCTCAAGACCACCTCGTACGCCGAGAACGTCGTCGCCCTGGCCCGCGCGCGCGAACAGGGCGCGACCGAGGCGCTGTTCGCCAACACGGTCGGTCAGCTCTGCGAGGGCACGGGGTCCAACGTCTTCGTCGTCCTCGACGGCGAGATCCACACTCCGCCGGTCGCCTCCGGCTGCCTCGCCGGCATCACCCGCGCGCTCACCGTCGAGTGGACCGGGGCCAAGGAGACCGACCTGCCGCTCGACGTCCTGGAACACGCCGAGGAGGTCTTCCTGACGTCCACGCTGCGCGATGTGCAGGCCGTGCACCGGGTCGACGCCCGCGAACTCCCGGGCGCGCCGGGCCCGGTGACCGCCAAGGCGATGCGGATCTTCGACGAGCGGTCCGGGGACGACCTCGATCCCTGATCCGCCGCCGTCCATGCACCTCTGAACGCCGGGAAATTCAGCTGACCTCGGACGCCGCAGCGGGTACAACTCCCCTGATGACCACCACCCTGCGGCCGACCGAGCCGCTTCAGCACACCGCCGACGGGACGCGTTCGCGCCGCTACCACGTGTGTGTGAACAGCCGTCCCGTGGGCGCGGTACACCTCACCACGGATCCCGTCTTCGGACCGTCCGTCGCACGGATCCAGGAGCTCCGCATCGAGGAGCCGGACCGTGGACGAGGCCGGGGCGCGGTCGCCGCGCTCGCCGCCGAGGAGGTGGCGCGCGGCTGGGGCTGCGAACGGATCGAGACGTCGGTCCCGGCCGAGTCCGCGGCCGGCCTGCGGCTCGCCGTCTCGCTCGGATACGTCGTCCGCAACCGCGGGATGGAGAAGCCGCTGGGGGAGACCCCGCCCCACCTGCCCTCCGGGAGCCTCGGCCGGCCGATGACGGAGGCGGAGTTCGCCGTCTGGGAAGCGGCGGGCAGGGAGAGTTACGCGCGGACCTGGATCGAGCGGGGCGTGCCCGCGGCGCAGGCGCACGCCAAGGCGGAGCACGACCACCACGAGCTGATGCCGCAAGGCGTGGCCACACAGAACATGCTGTTCAGCGTTCTGGAACACGAAGGAGCCAGGGTCGGCACGCTGTGGCTGGCGGTGCAGGGCGACCGCGTATTCGTCTTCGACGTCGAGGCGGACGCCGCACACCGCGGCAAGGGGCACGGCCGTACGCTGATGCTGCTCGCGGAGACCCAGGCGGCGGCTGTCGGAAGCGACCGCATCGGCCTCAACGTCTTCGCGGGCAACACGCCGGCCGAGCGGCTCTACGAGTCACTCGGCTACGAGACGACCGCCTACCACTTCGCCAAGACCCTGCTGTAGGTCTCCCGGAACCTGGCGCGGGCGCGAGAACACGGCGCGGGTGTCACGCCTCCCGCTCGGCGAGCAGCCGGTCGGCGATCTCCTCCACGCGCTCGCGCAGGCCCTCCTGACTCTTGCCGCCGTCGAGACGTTCGCCGCCGATGACGTAGGTCGGGGTGCCGGTCACGCCGATGGCCTTGCCCTCGGCCTGGTCGGCATCGACGATCAGGATGTGCCGGCCGTCGATCAGGGCCGTGTCGAACTCCTCGGCGTCCAGGCCGAGTTCACGGGCAACCTCGACCAGGAAGGGTTCTCCCCCACGGTCCAGCTCCTCGACGCGACCGAGCACCGCCTCGACGTACGGCCAGGCCTTACCCTGTTCCGCGGCCTCCTCGGCGGCCTGCGCCGCGGCGAAGGCGTGCTTGTGCTTCTCCAGGGGGAAGTGCCGCAGCCGCAGCTCCAGACGGTCGCCGTAGCGGGCCCGCAGCGCGTGCAGGTCGGCGAGGGCGCCGCGACAGTCGGGACACTGGAGTTCGCACCAGACGTCCAGGACGGGAACGGCCGGGTGGGCGGGGGAGGAGTCGTTCATGAAGACCAGTCTCCCAGCCGTCGCACCGGCGTCCCAACCGGGACCGCGGGGGAGATGACCGTCGGTGACCCGACCGGGACCTGGGGAGGACACCGGCCCCTGAGATGTCCCTGAGGTCCGCTCGGAGCATGGCATACGAGGCGCCGGGCGGTGCAGGATGGAAGGGACGAACCGACCCTGCGCCCGACCGAGCCCTGCCTGGAGGACCGGATGATTGCCGAGACCGTCTGTTCCGCCGTCTCCGCCGCCGGCCTGGGCATCGCGGCGGTGACGGCCTACCGCAAGCGTTTCCTGGCGGCCGCCCGTATCGCTGCCTACTCGCTCGTGCCGGTCGGCCTGGTGATGACCGGGGTGGTCGGCTGGCTGGCCGACACCGCGTTCAGCCCGACCGCGTGGGCCGGCTTCGTCGTGCTCGGCGCCGCCTGGCTGCTGTTCATGACCACGCGGGCCGTGGAGCGGCGCGGCGGCGGGACACGCAAGGAACGCAAGGCGGCCAAGGCCGCCGCCCAGCGCGAGGCGGTGGCCCCCGCGGCCTCGGCGCCCTCGCTCGGCCAGAGTTCCCGCCCGGCCACCCGCCCCGCGCCGACGCCGCGCGCCACCGGCTCCGGGGACGACTTCAGCGACATCGAGGCCATCCTGAAGAAGCACGGCATATGACGGGCAAGACGGAGGCGCGTGCTCCGCGAGACGGAGGCGAGGGCTCCGCAGGACGGACGCACGTGCTCCGCAGGACGGACCGCATATGACCGGCACATGACCGGTTGAAACGACACAAGGCGGCACGGGGGGCCGTGTGGAGTGCGCGGAAACGATCACGTTCGAGCGTGTCGTCACATGATCCGGCGAACTCCCGCATTTTCCGAGCGTGTTGATCGCGTGAGGGGTGCCGGCTACGTCATCATCGCCGCGAGATGCTGGACACAACACAGAGCGACACCGCCGCCCCGCCCGAGGAGCGGCGTGGTTGTCTCTTCGCGCTCTCCCAGCCGCCGCTGATGATCTTCCTTGCGGTAATCGGCTGTCTGCTGCTCATGGCTTCGCTGCACGACCTGCTGCTGCTCTGAGCCGTACACGGAGCCCCTGGCGTCACCCGCCGAGGGCTCCGTCAGTCCGCCACTGCCTCGCGCCGAGCGTCGCGGGCCGAGCGTCTGCCCGCTTCGGCGATCAGCCCGCCGCTTCCTTCCGGCGTGCCCGGTAGGCGGCCACGTGGAGGCGGTTCCCGCAGGTGCGGCTGTCGCAGTAGCGGCGGGAGCGATTGCGGGAGAGGTCGACGAAGGCGCGCCGGCAGTCCGGGGCCTCGCAGCGGCGCAGCCGCTCCTGTTCCCCGGCGACCACGAAGAAGGCCAGCGCCATCCCACAGTCGGCCGCGAGATGGTCGGCGACCGAGGCGCCGGGCGCGAAGTAATGCACGTGCCAGTCGTAGCCGTCGTGGTCGGTGAGGCGGGGGGTGGTACCCGCCGCGGCGACCAGTTCGTTGATCAGCGCGGCGGCGATCCGCGGGTCATCGGCGGCGAAGATGCCCGCGAACCGGTCGCGCACGTCGCGCACGGCCGCGAGATCGTGCGCCGACAGCACACCCACATCGCTGATCTCGTGGTTTCGTACGAAATCGGCGAGGGACGCGACATCCGCGAGCCCATCGGTCGCCTGGTCCTCCGGCGCGGTGTTCACCAGATCCACCACGGTGTCGAGGGCGCACCGGGTGTCGTGGGTGATCAGCACGTTTCGCTCCCTGGCCTCGGGGGTCGAGCGGGCGCCCGCCCCGGTGCTGGCCGATGGTAGTGGCTTCCTGGCGCGGGGAGCGGATCACGGGGGAGCGGCGACCGGTCGCGAGGCGTGTGGGGCGCTGGGGGGCGGGTGCTGCGCGTGGACTTTCGGGCACACGGACGCCGTCCACCGCGTTCAGCCACCCTGGGTGCCGCGCCCCGAGGTGACAGGCAGCCGGGGTGACAGGCCCGGCCCCCACCCCGAGGTGACAGGCAGCCGGTGTGACAGAACCGGCCCCCACCCCGGGGTGACAGGCCCCCGGGGTGACAAGCAAGCGCACCGGCGTCGCCTCCGTGGACGTGAAGTCCATGGTGACGGCGCCGGTGCTGGTGCCCTATGCGGTTGTGCCCTATGCGGTTGTCTAGGCCCGAGCCGTCTCCCCGAGTGGACGGCGCCGGGCGGCTCTGTGGTGTCTCGCTAGCTCTCGGCCAGGATGTGTGAGAGCTCCGTATCGAGATCGAAATGCCGGTGTTCCGTGCCGGGGGGCACGGCGGCGTCCGTCCGCTTCAGGAAGGACTCCAGGGCCCGCGCCGGGGCCTCGAGAAGAGCCTCGCCCTCCGGGGAGCTCAGGGCGATGCACACGACGCCCTGGCCATGACTCCGGGACGGCCAGACTCGGACGTCGCCGGTACCGGTGGGCCGGTGCAGGCCCTCGGCGAGGAGGTCGCGGGCGAACACCCACTCGACGGTTTCCTCGGCTCCGGTGTGGAAGGTGGCGTGCACGGCGTAGGGATCGGCCGTGTCATACCGCAGTCCTGCGGGAACAGGCAGTGAGGACTCGCTCGACACAACGAGGCGCAGGTGCAGCTCGCAGCTGACCGTGGTGTTCATAAGCGCCAGGGCCTTTCGCTCAGTGTGCGCTCGGGGATTCGCACGTCGGCGAAATCGACATGCCACCTACGGTGCCGTTGTAAACCCCTCTGAGTGTTTTGCGTGCCTTTACGTAACTCATCCGGCCGAGAGTACGTTCGCCGGATAGGGCCATTCCGGTGACTGGTTTCTCTCGGGTAGGGTTTGGCCGTATGAATACGGGGAGTGACGAGCCGGGCGAGGTCGCCACGGCTGACGACGGGGTGAAGAGTGAGCGACCGCTCGGTTCGCGGGCGCCGGAATTCATCAAGGCACGTCGCGCGCTGCATCTGAGCTGGCAGGTGGGCGTTTTCATCGTGGGGCTCGCGGTGGTCGGCGCGGGCGTGATCATGCTTCCGCTGCCGGGGCCCGGCTGGCTGGTGATCTTCGGTGGCATGGCGATCTGGGCGACCGAGTTCGTCTGGGCGCAGCTGGTGCTCCGCTGGACGAAGCGCAAGGTCACCGAGGCGACCCAGCGTGCTCTCGACCCCAAGGTGCGGCGCCGCAACATCATCCTGACGACCGTCGGCCTGGTGATCATCGCGGTCCTTGTCGGCGTCTACGTCTGGAAGTTCGGCCTCGCGATGCCCTGGAACATCAAGGAGTGACGAGCCCGCTCGGACGCCGTCCCGAGGCTCCTCGGCCGGTCGGAGCCACCCCCTGACATGGGGTAATGTTCTCCCTGCGCCCGGGCGATTAGCTCAGCGGGAGAGCGCTTCGTTCACACCGAAGAGGTCACTGGTTCGATCCCAGTATCGCCCACATGTGCGAGGCGACCATGTTAAACCCCCGCCGGGAGTAAAGTGGGCGAAATCGGT
>NZ_JBHVWZ010000036.1:0-91406 GCF_042881985.1 Streptomyces sp. NPDC058246
CCGCGCCCCTGTTCAGGGGCGCGGGGACCTGCGCAATCCTTTTTGGGGGGTCTGGGAGCGCAGCCCCGAGGTAGGGGACAGGCAGGGGCGGCGGGGGCGAGAAACACCTTCGTCCGAGCCCTCAGTCCAAGTAGCCCCGCAGCTGGTCCGCGAAGGCGTGGTCCCTGAGCTTGTTGAGGGTCTTGGACTCGATCTGGCGGATGCGCTCGCGCGTGACGCCGAAGATGCGGCCTATCTCCTCCAGGGTGCGAGGGCGCCCGTCGGCCAGCCCGTAGCGAAGCTGGACGACCTTGCGCTCACGCTCACCGAGCGTGGAGAGTACCGCCTCCAGGTGCTCCCTGAGCAGCAGGAAGGCCGCCGACTCCACGGGACTCGCCGCGTCCCCGTCCTCGATCAGATCCCCGAGCGCCACGTCGTCCTCCTCCCCCACGGGCGCGTGCAGCGACACCGGCTCCTGGGCCAGCCGCAGGACTTCGCTCACACGCTCGCTGGGCAGGTCGAGGTGGCCGGCGACCTCCTCCGGGGTCGGCTCGTACCCCCGCTCCTGAAGCATCCGCCGCTGCACCCGCACCACCCGGTTGATCAACTCGACCACATGGACGGGGACTCGGATCGTCCGGGCCTGGTCGGCGAGCGCGCGGGACATGGCCTGCCGGATCCACCAGGTCGCGTACGTGGAGAACTTGTAGCCGCGGGCGTAGTCGAACTTCTCAACGGCCCTGATCAGGCCGAGGTTTCCCTCCTGGACCAGGTCGAGCATGGTCAGCCCGCGCCCCACGTACCGTTTGGCGACGGAGACGACGAGCCGCAGGTTCGCCTCGATGAGGCGGCGCTTGGCCATCCGGCCCATGACGACCAGCTTGTCCAGATCGAGGGCGAGCTGGCTGTCCAGGTCGGGCGTGAGCCGGAGCTTCTCCTCGGCGAAGAGACCGGCCTCGACCCGGCGGGCCAGCTCGACCTCCTCGGCCGCGGTGAGCAGCGGAATGCGGCCGATCTCCCGCAGGTACTGGCGGAACAGGTCGGAGGAGGGGCCACCAGTGTCGGCGGCGCGGCTGCGGGGCAGTTCGACGGGCTCGGGAGCCTCGGCCTCGACTTCGACTTCGACTTCGGCACCTTCGGCTTCGGCACCTTCGGCTTCGGCACCTTCGACTTCGACCTCGCCGACCTCGGCCTCGGCGACCGCTGCTTCGGCCCCCTCTGCTTCGGCGGCCTCGACGGCGTCGACCGGTGCCTCGGCCGGATCGGGCGGGTCCTCCGGCTCCGTCTCGGGGTGGTGCGCGGCACGGCTCTGCGCGGGGACCGCCGTGACGACGTCGGTATCCGCGTCCGTGTCGATGGTGTTGTCGGTCTGTGTGAGGGTCTGGGTCTGCACGGGGGCGACCTCCAGGAATGTCGCTGCTGAGGCGGGCGGCAGCGGTACGTCGGGGATGGGGTCGACGGCCTCGCCGCTGTCCATCCCGTAGTCGTTTAGCGGAACCGCGGGGGTCGGGAACCCGTCGCGTGCGGGTCGGCCGCGCTCCGAGGACTCAGGCACCGGAACCCAGTGTGGAGTACGACACATCGCCGCCACGAGGGGCGTGCGGTGACTTTTTGCGTCCGGTCCGTGACCGCGCGATTACTTTGCCGTACGAGTACGCAGCTCACCCGGCGCGAAACAGGTTGAAGAACGTACAGGATTGGCATGTGCGGTCGAGCGCGCCGACCGCCCGGCGCCCGGCACCCGGCGCCCAGCACCCGTAAGCCTGAGACAGAGCGCTGCAGCCGCGCGGAGGCGCCGTACGCCATGTGTCAGAGCGCCGCAGACGAGCGCGGAGCACGTACGCCGTGTGTCAGAGCGCCGCAGCCGAGGGCCGGGCGCGTACCGCCATGTGTCAGAGCGCCGCAGCCGGGCGCGTGCGCTGGGGTCACCAGGCCTCAGCAGCCCGTCCGCCGTCCAGCGCCGGGCCCGCCCCGGCCGACCTCAGAGCGCCTCCGCGCCCCGCTCCCGCAACGCCTGCTCGTACTGCTGGAGCACCCACAACTCGTTCTGCACGGCGGCCAACTGTGCGGGGTCGCCGTGGGCGCTCTGGCGGGCCAGGGAGCCCTGGACGTCCCGGATGCGGCGGTCGACGGCGCGGCGGCGGACCATGACGAGCTGGTCGCCCGCGTAGGTCTCGTCCACGGTCTTGCGCAGGATCGCCTCGACGGCCAGCTCCGTGACCATCGCGCGGACCACGTCGTCCGGGGCGGCCTCGCGGACCCGCACCAGATACTCCTGGGGGTCCTGGACGCCGTACTCGGCGCCGCCCGCGTCCATGATCGTCTGGCGTACCGCGGCGTACGGCGGGGCGGTGAACTCGTCGATCCCGTACGCGTCGAAGGCCGGGGAGACCAGTTCCGGGCGCTGGAGGGCGAGTTTGAGCAGCTCGCGCTCGGTGGCGAAGACGGGGTTGCGCAGGGTGAGCGCCGGGCCGCCGGTGGGTGTCCGGACGGTGGCGTACGTCTGCTGGGGGCGCCGGTCGGTCGGGGCGGGGCCCTTGCCGCCGCGGTCGCGGGCCCAACGGGCCAGCTGGGCCACCCGCTTGACCACGAACTGGGTGTCGAGGATGCCGAGCATGCCCGCGAGCTGCACAGCGACCTCGTGCTGCGCGCCGCTGTTCTTGATGCGGGCGACGATGGGCGCCGCCTCGTCGAGGGCGGCGGCGCGGCCCGCCGGGGTCTCCAGGTCGTAGCGCAGGACGATCTGGCGGAGCGCGAACTCGAAGAGCGGGGTGCGGGGTTCGACCAGGTCGGCGACCGCCTCGTCGCCCTTGGCGAGGCGCAGCTCGCAGGGGTCCATGCCGTCCGGGGCGATCGCGATGTACGTCTCGGCGGCGAACTTCTGGTCGTCCTCGAAGGCGCGCAGGGCGGCCTTCTGACCGGCCGCGTCGCCGTCGAAGGTGAAGATCACGCGCGCCGAGCCGTTGTCCATCAGCAGCCGGCGGAGGATCTTGATGTGGTCGCCGCCGAACGCCGTACCACAGGTGGCGATCGCCGTCGTGATCCCGGCCAGGTGGCAGGCCATCACGTCCGTGTAGCCCTCGACCACGACCGCCCGACTGCTCTTGGCGATCTCCTTCTTGGCGAGGTCGATGCCGTACAGGACCTGGGATTTCCGGTAGATCGCGGTGTCGGGCGTGTTCAGGTACTTGGGGCCGTTGTCCGACTCGTAGAGCTTTCTCGCGCCGAAGCCGACGACCTCGCCGCCGATGTCGCGGATCGGCCACATCAGGCGGCCGCGGAAGCGGTCGATGGGGCCGCGGCGGCCTTCCTGGGCGAGGCCGGAGAGGAGCAGCTCCTTGTCGGTGAAGCCCTTGCCGCGGAGGTAGCGGGTGAGGTGGTCCCAGCCCTGGGGGCTGTAGCCGACGCCGAAGTGCGCGGCGGCCGCCTGGTCGAAGCCGCGCTCGGCGAGGAACTTACGGCCGGTGTCGGCCTCGGAACTGGTGTCGAGCTGCTCGATGTAGAACTGGGCGGCCGCCTTGTGCGCCTCGACCAGGCGGATGCGCTCGCCGCGCTGGTGGGAGGGGTTGTACCCACCCTCCTCGTACCGCAGTGTGATGCCCGCCTGGCCGGCCAGGCGCTCGACCGCCTCCGAGAAGGAGAGGTGGTCGACCTTCATCACGAAGGTGATGGTGTCGCCGCCTTCCTGGCAGCCGAAGCAGTGGAAGAGTCCCTTGCTCGGGCTGACCTGGAAGGACGGCGACTTCTCGTCGTGGAAGGGGCAGAGACCCTTCAGGTTTCCGCCGCCCGCGTTGCGCAGCTGGAGGTACTCGGACACCACGGCGTCGATCGGGACCGCGTCCCGAACCGCCTTCACGTCCTCGTCGTTGATCCTTCCGGCCACGCGTGAATTCTACGGGGGTGGTGTGACAGCCGAGCGCCGTCGCCTGTCACGGGACCAGGCTGTCCAGGGGAACGTGCGGGTCGGCGAGCGCCTCGGTGTCCACCTGGGCCCGGGATCGGATCAGCTGCTGGATCGGCTCCGTGACGTCCCACACATTCACGTTCATCCCGGCCAGCACCCGCCCGTCCTTGAGCCAGAAGGCGATGAACTCCCGCTTGCCGACGTCTCCACGGGCCACCACCTGGTCGTACGTCCCCGGGGGCGCCCAGCCCGAGTACTCGAGCCCGATGTCGTACTGGTCGGAGAAGAAGTAGGGCACGCGGTCGTACGTCAGGTCGCGGCCCAGCATCGCGCGGGCGGCCGCCGGTCCGCCGTTGAGGGCGTTGGCCCAGTGCTCGACGCGCAGCCGGGTGCCGAAGAGCGCGTGGTCGAAGGCGGCGACGTCACCGGCCGCGTAGATGTCGGGGTCGGAGGTGCGCAGCCGCTCGTCGACCGCGATGCCGCCGCCGTGCGCACGGTCGGCGATCTCCAGGCCCGCGGCCTCGGCGAGGCCGGTGCGCGGCGCCGCTCCGATGGCCGCGAGGACGTCGTGGGCCGGATGCTCCTCGCCGTCGTCCGTGCGGGCGGCGAGCACCATGCCGTCCTGGCCGACGATCTCGGTGAGCCGGGCGCCGAAGTGGAAGCGGACGCCGTGCTCGCGGTGCAGCTCGGCGAAGAGCTGGCCGAGCTCGGGGCCGAGGACCGCGTGCAGCGGGGTCGGCTCGGGCTCGACGACGGTCACCTCCGCGCCGTACTCGCGGGCTGCCGCGGCGACCTCAAGGCCGATCCAGCCCGCGCCCGCGATCACGATGTGCCCGTTGTCCCGGCCCAGCGCGGCCAGCACCCCCTTCAGCCGCTCCGCGTGGGCGAGGCGGCGCAGGTGGTGGACCCCGGCGAGGTCCGTGCCCGGGATGTCGAGGCGGCGCGGTTCGGCGCCGGTCGCGAGAAGGAGCTTGTCGTAGTGGACGAGGGTGCCGTCGTCACCGAAGCGGACGGTCTTCGCGGTGCGGTCGATGGCGTCGACGGTCTGGCCGAGGTGCAGCTCGACGTCGTTCTGCGCGTACCACGCGGGTTCGTGCACGAAGACGCTGTCGCGCTCCTCCTTGCCGAGGAGGTAGCCCTTGGACAGCGGCGGCCGTTCGTAGGGGTGGTCGCGTTCGTCGCAGATCAGTATCACGCGGCCGGTGAAGCCCTCCGCTCGGAGCGTCTCGGCCGCCTTCGCGCCGGCGAGACCTCCTCCGACGATGACGAATGTCTGATCCGCGTCGACCACTTGATGCCTCCTCGTAAGGATGTCGCCACATGCGAGCGTCCCGCACGCAGCGTGATGCGGGAAGAGGGAGTGGCCCGATCAGGCCACGCAGGGTCACACTCCACCGCCTCCATGGGAACGCTTGGTGAGCCTGAGCTGCAGGGAACGCGCCGAGGCGTCGGTGAGCGAAGCGATCTGGTCGACGATCACCCGCTTGCGGGCGCGGTCGTCGGTCGCCGCGTCGAACAACGCCCGGAACTGCGGATCCAGGCCGTCGGGCGCGCGGGCCGTGAGCGCCTTTGCCAGCTCGGCGACGACGATCCGCTGGTCCGCGCGGAGCCGCTCCTGCTCGGCGCGCTGCATGACGTACCGGTCGGCGACGGCCTTCAGAACGGCGCACTCGTGACGGGCGCCGCGCGGGACGACGAGCTCCGCCCCGTACCGGGTGAGCCGTCCGCTGCCGTATCTCGCGCGCGTGGCGCCCTCCGCCGCGAGACAGAAGCGGCCGATGAGCTGGCTGGTGGCGTCCTTCAGGCGGGCCTGCGCGACGGCCGATCCGTCGTACCCGTGCGGCCACCATTCCTGGTCCAGGAGCCGGTCGAGCGCCGCGGAGAGCTCGGCGGGATCCGTGTCCGCGGGCACGTACCGCCCGATCGCCACCGCGTAGATCTCCTGCCGTTCGGGCTCCGCGTGCAGGCAGTTGGGGTCGATGTGGCCGGCGTGCAGGCCGTCCTCGACGTCGTGCACCGAGTAGGCCACGTCGTCCGACCAGTCCATGACCTGGGCCTCGAAGCACGTACGGCTGCCCGGGGCGCCCTTGCGGACCCAGTCGAAGACCGGCCGGTCGTCCTCGTAGACCCCGAATTTCGACGACTTGGGGTCGGTGGGGTGGCCGCCGCGCGGCCAGGGGTACTTGGTGGCGGCGTCGAGGGCGGCGCGGGTGAGGTTGAGGCCGACGCTGACGAGCTCGTCCGTCTCCTCGGAACGGACGAAGCGCTTCGGCTCGATCCGGGTCAGCAGGCGCAGCGACTGCGCGTTGCCCTCGAAGCCGCCGCAGTCCTCCGCGAACTCGTTCAGCGCCTGTTCGCCGTTGTGCCCGAAAGGCGGGTGTCCCAGGTCGTGGGAGAGGCAGGCCGCCTCGACCAGGTCGGGGTCGCAGCCGAGGGCGGCGCCCAGCTCACGGCCGACCTGGGCGCACTCCAGGGAGTGCGTCAGACGCGTCCGCGGGCTGGCGTCCCAGACCTGACTGCGGGTCCCCGGCGTGACCACCTGGGTCTTGCCCGCGAGGCGGCGCAGGGCGGAGGAGTGCAGCACGCGCGCGCGGTCGCGCTGGAAGGCGGTGCGCCCGGGCCGTTTGTCGGGCTCGACGGCCCAGCGCTCGACGCCGGAGTCGTCGTACATCTGCCGTCCGTCGTGCGCGGCGCCGGTCCCGTACGCGTCGTTCGCGTATCCGTCGTTCGCGTCGTTCTCGTATGCGCTGTTCTCGTACGCGTCGTTCTCGTATGCGTCGTTCCCGGGTGCCTTTGGTGCGGTGCCTTCCATGCCACCGACAGTAAACGCAGGAGGTGACAATCGGGATGTTGTCGGCGGCGGCGAACGAGATGGTGCCGTCCGGTTCAGGCCGAGGCCAGGGCACGCTCCGGGGCGGGCTCGGGGGTCGCGAGGGCCTGGTCGTAGCGGTGCAGGACGAGGCGGGCCATCGCCGGGTGGGCGCCCAGCGGTTCGGCGGCGATCCAGGAGGCGGCCTCGGCGCACTGGGTGGCGAAGCGGCCGGGGGCGGTGAAGTACGAGGCGACGGCGATCCGGTGGCGGCCGCGGGCGGCGAAAGCGCGCACGGCCGCGGGGACGGTGGGCGCTGCGGCGGACGCGTACGCCGGGACGACGGGCACGCCGAGGCGTTCGGCGAGCAGCTGGGCGGTGCGGCGGGTGTCGCGGGCCGCGTCGGGGTCGCGGGATCCGGCGGCGGCGAGCACGACTCCGCTCGCGCGGCGGGCCGTGTCGCTCATCCTGGTCCGCCATCCGGCCTCGACGAGCCGTGCGTAGAGCGTCTCGACGAGCAGCGGGTGCGGGCCGAGCGGGGCGGCGACGCGGCTGAGCAGGTGAGGTGCGGCGGCCATGGCTTCGGGGATGTCGTGCTTGACGTGGTAGCCGCGGCTGAGCAGCAGCGGCACGAGGACGGCCTCTCCCCCGCGCGCGGAGGCGAGCGTGTCGGGCAGCAGGGGCTCGTTCAGTTCGAGGTGGCCCAGCCGCACGGTCAGGTGCGGACGCAGCTCGCGGATCCGCTCGATCAGGGTCCGTACGGTGCTCAGCGCGCGCGGGTCGCGGCTGCCGTGCGCCACCAGGACGAGCGGGGGCGGCGCCGGGCGGCGCGTCCCGTTGAGCGAGACGAGGCTGAGCTGACTGCCGAGCTGGCTGGTGATCGCGTTCATGAGTTGCGCCGTACTGTCGAGGTGGCCGTCGAGGTGACGGTCGGTGTGGGCGCCACGGAGCAGCTCGCCGCCGGGGCGGGTCCGGGATTCGTCGCGAGGAGGGTTCGACGCCGTCATGAACCGATCGTGACGGCAGGAGGTTGCCGGACCGTTGCGCGGGCATGACGGGTGTTTTCCGGCGGTTCACGGCGCCCTATGAGGCGGGTGTGAGCCGCGCCCACCACCGGTACCGTCGGACCGGGCGAGCCGGACCGCCGCACCGGCGCGAACCGAACGGCCTTGCGCTGCGTCCCCAACTGTCGAATACCGACGCGAGTACGGGCACGCGTACCGACACGCGTACGGAGGCGAGTACCGACGCGGGTACCCACTCCGGCCGACGTCTTCTGGGGGACACCGATCATGCCGCGCCTGCCGCACCTGAGCATCCGTAGACCACGTCTCCCGCGTCTCCCGCGTCTCCCGCGCATGCCGCGCATGCCGCGGCTGCGTCTGCCGCGCACGCGCAAGGGGCAGCGGCGGGCCGTTCAGGCGATCATGCTGCTGTGTGTGCTGGCGCTGCTTCCGGCGACCTGGATGTACATGGTGACGGGCGACCGGCTGCGCACGACGGCGGACGCGCCACGGACCGAGGTCGCGGTGGTCTTCGGGGCCGGGCTGTGGGACGGCGAGCCCTCCCCGTACCTGGCGCACCGGCTGGACGCGGCGGCGAAGCTGTACCGGTCAGGACGGATCGAGGTCGTCCTCGTGACCGGCGACAACAGCCGCGAGGACTATGACGAACCGGACGCGATGCGCGCGTATCTGACAAAGCGTGGGGTGCCGGACGGGCGGATCGTCAGCGACTACGCCGGGTTCGACACCTGGGACTCGTGCGTGCGGGCCCGGAAGATCTTCGGGGTCCGTCAGGCCGTGCTGATCAGCCAGGGTTTCCACATCCGGCGGGCCGTCGCACTGTGTCAGGCGGCGGGCGTGCGGTCGTACGGCATCGGGGTCGACGCCAAGCACGACGCCACCTGGTACTACGGCGGTGCCCGTGAGGTGTTCGCGGCGGGGAAGGCCGCTCTGGACGCGGTGTTCAAGCCCGATCCCCAGTTCCTGGGCCCGCGGGAGCCGGGAGTCACCCGGGCCTTGGCGGCGGCCGGGAAGTAGGGGGACGGCGCCGATGGACCTCACCGACCTGGCCCCCGCCGAACGCCGCGTCCGGGATGCCTTCCCGCGCGGCGAGGGAGTCGACTTCCGCGAGAGCGCCGACGACGACCCCCTGGCCGGTGGGTCGTGGGGCGCGGAGCGGACCGTCCGCGCCGAGGTGCTGCGGGCCCTGCTGCTCGACGGGCCGTCCCACGACGGTGAGATCGCCGGCCTGAAGCTGAGCGGCGCGCGGGTCACCGGGCGGCTGGATCTCATGTACGGGACGGTCGAGCACGCCGTACGGCTGCGGTTCTGTCACTTCGAGCAGGCCCCGAACCTGTACGGGGCGCAGCTGCGCGCCCTGGTGCTGAGCGACTCGGTGCTGCCCGGGCTCTCCGCTGCGACGCTGCGCGTCGACGGCGTGCTGCGGATGACCTGCTCTCGCATCACCGGCCCCGTACGGCTCCAGGGGGCGAAGATCTCCGGCGCCGTCTTCATCAACGGGGCACGTCTCGGCCGCCCGTCGGCACCGGACACCCCGGATCCGGTGAACGGCCCGGACGGCCCGGACGGCCCGGACGGCCCGGACCGGGCAGCGTCCGACGAACCGGTTCTCCAGCTCAACCACGCCGACATCGGCACCGACCTGTGGGCCGTCGGCCTCGTCGCGCACGGCCAGGTCCGGCTGAACGGGGCCACGGTCGGCGGGCAGGTGAACCTCAGCGACGCCGAGCTGCACGCGCCACCCGGCGACACCGCCCTGCACGCCGAGACCCTCTCGGTCGGCACCGATCTGCATGCCATGCGGCTGCGCGCCCACGGCCGGGTCAACCTGAGCGGGGCGAGGATTCCCCGCCAGCTCAATCTCGCCTACGCACGGCTGTCCCACCCCGAGGGGCAGGCCCTGCGCGCCAGCAGCTGTGTGATCGGCGAGCTGTGGCTGCGCGAGGCCGCCCCGATCGAGGGCGCGGTGAATCTGCGCCGCTCGCAGCTGGACCTGCTGCACATCTCTCCGGAGGTGTGGCCGGACCGGGTCCGCATCGACGGCCTCAGCTATCGCGCCCTCGCCCCGCATCTGCCCGCCGGGCAACGGCTGCCGCTGCTGGAACGCGAGGAGGACGGCTATCTCCCGTACGCGTACGAGCAGTTGGCCACCGCGTACCGGACCGCCGGCGACGACGCCGCCGCGCGCACCGTCCAGCTGGCCAAACTCCGCCGACACCGTCGGACCCTCCCGCGCTACGCCCGGTTCTGGGGACGGCTCCAGGACGCGACCGTCGGGTACGGCTTCCGTCCGATGCGCGCGGCCGGCTGGCTGCTGTTGCTGCTCTGCACCGGCGCGGTCGCCTTCGCGCTGCACCCTCCGCACGCCCTGAAGCCCGCCGAGGCTCCCGGCTTCAACCCGGTCTTCTACACCCTCGATCTGCTGCTGCCCATCATCGACTTCGGACAGGAAGGGGCGTTCGCACCGCGCGGCGCCTACCAGTGGCTCTCCTATCTGCTGATCGCCACCGGCTGGATCCTGGCGACGACGATCGCGGCCGGCGTGACCCGCTCGCTGAACCGTCAGTGAGCGCTGGACCGCCAGTGAGCGCTGGACCGCCAGTGAGCGGGAGACCACCGGTGAGCGGGGCGGACCCCGGCGCCGGACGGGTCGCCGAAGGGGGCCCTCACGGCGGCACCCGCCCGGCCGGGAGGTCTCCGTCCCGGCCGCGTAACGCTCGCCGTCCCGGCGCGTAATACGCCGGCCGCACGCTGACCGGTATGACCACCTCCGCGACGCCCACCCACTGCCCGTACTGCGCGCTGCAGTGCGGGATGAACCTGACACCCGTGCCCGGCGGAGGCGTCGAGGTGAGCGAGCGCGTGGACTTCCCGGTGAACCGGGGCGCGCTGTGCGGCAAGGGCCGTACGGCGCCGGTGCTGCTGTCGTCCCGGCTGCGGCTGACCTCGCCGCTCGTCCGGAACGCGGGCGTGCTGGAGCCGGCGAGCTGGGACGAGGCCCTGGCCCGGATCACCGAGGGGCTGTCCCGCACGCGCACGGAGCATGGCCCGGACGCGTGCGGGGTGTTCGGCGGGGGCGGACTGACCAATGAGAAGGCCTACGCCCTCGGGAAGTTCGCCCGCGTCGTCCTCGGCACCTCGCAGATCGACTACAACGGCCGCTTCTGCATGTCGTCCGCGGCGGCGGCCGGCATCAGGGCCTTCGGCCTGGACCGGGGGCTGCCCTTCCCGCTGGAGGACATCCCGAGGACCGGCTGCGTGATCCTCGTCGGCTCCAACCTCGCCGAGACGATGCCGCCCGCGCTGCGCTACCTCACCGAGCTCAAGGCGAACGGCGGCACGCTGATCGTCATCGACCCGCGCCGCACCCGTACGGCAGAACAGGCCGACCTGCATCTCGCGCCGCGCCCGGGGACCGACCTGGCACTGGCGCTCGGCCTGCTGCACCTGGTGGTGGCCGAGGGCCGTACGGACGAGGCGTACATCCGGGAACGTACGAGCGGCTGGGAAGAGGCGCGGGCGGCGGCCATGGCGCACTGGCCCGAGTATGTGGAGCGGATCACGGGCGTGTCCGTTCCCCGACTACGGGAAGCGGTACGGCTGTTCTGCGCGCCAAAGGACGCGATGGTGCTCACCGCGCGCGGGCCCGAGCAGCAGTCCAAGGGCACGGACACCGTGGGCGCGTGGATCAACCTGTGTCTGGCGACGGGCCGTTCGGGGCGTCCGCTGTCCGGGTACGGCTGCCTCACCGGGCAGGGCAACGGGCAGGGCGGCCGCGAACACGGCCAGAAGGCGGACCAGTTGCCCGGATACCGCAAGCTGACGGATCCGGCGGCACGGCGCCATGTCGCCGAGGTGTGGGGCGTGGACCCGGACTCCCTGCCGGGACCCGGCCGCAGCGCGTACGAACTCCTCGACGCGATGGGTACGGAGATCCGCTCACTGCTGTTGATGGGGTCGAACCCAGTGGTGTCCGCGCCGCGTGCCGCACATATCGAACAGCGCCTGAAGTCCCTGGACTTCCTGGCGGTCGCGGACGTCGTCCTGTCCGAGACGGCCGCTCTCGCGGACGTCGTCCTGCCGGTCACCCAGTGGGCCGAGGAGACGGGCACGACGACGAACCTGGAGGGGCGGGTCCTGTTGCGCCGCCGGGCGGTCGCCCCGCCGGACGGAGTACGCAGCGACCTGCACGTCCTGCATGAACTCGCCGCCCGCCTCGGCGTGGAGAAGGGCTTCCCGACGGACCCGGAGGAGGTCTTCGACGAACTGCGCAGGGCGAGCGCGGGCGGGCCCGCGGACTACTCGGGGATCACCTACCGGCGGCTCGCGGAGGGCGACGGGGTGTTCTGGCCGTGCCCGGCGCCGGGCGGGGCCGGGGGATCCGAGGGATCCGAGGGATCCGAGGGATCCGAGGGCGACAGTCCTGTGCGGGACCGTTCCGTGCAGGACTGCTCCGTGCAGGGCCGCCCCCCGGCGGACCGTACTGCGGAAGACCGCCCCGCCGAGGAGTGCACCGGCGACCGGGTGCACCCCGGCACACCTCGCCTCTTCCTCGACCGTTTCGCCACCGAGGACGGTCGGGCGCGCTTCGTCCCCGTCTCCCATCGGGCCGCGGCCGAGGAGCCGGACGACGAGTACCCGGTCCTGCTGACCACGGGACGGGTGGTCGCGCAGTACCAGTCGGGCGCGCAGACCCGGCGCGTGGACGAGCTGAACGCCGCGGCGCCGGGACCGTTCGTGGAGATGCATCCCCGGCTGGCAGAGCGGCTCGGGGCGGCGGACGGGGACCCGGTCGCGGTGGTGTCACGGCGCGGGCGGGCCGTCGCACCGGCCCGGATCACGCCCACCATCCGCCCCGACACCGTGTTCATGCCCTTCCATTGGCCGGGTGAGGGCAGGGCCAACAACCTGACCAACCCGGCCCTCGACCCGACCTCGCGGATGCCGGAGTTCAAGACCTGTGCGGTGCGGGTGGAGACGGTGACATAGCCCGCTGCCCCATGCCGGGTTCCCTCCTGCGGCCTCAGCCGCCCGAGCTCCACTCCCCGCCCTCGATGAGCTTCCCGCGGGCCCGCAACCGTGCGGCGACTGCGGGTGCCGCGACATACACCCAGGCCCGTACGACCGTCCCGTCCGCCCGCGTCACGTCGCGTGCGACGCGCTCGTAGAGACTGCGCGGATCGCCGGGCACGTAGTCCTCCAACCGGTCCAGTGCCACGAGGAGTTCCTCGTACGCCTCGGCCCGCGCGGTCACGAGCTCACCGCTCACCACTCCCCCGGGTTCGTCGACGGCGTACGGATACCCGGGTCCGTCGTACAGCACGACGCCCGGCATCCGCGCCGGCTCCTCGGACCGCGTACGCCCCCGCAGGAAAAGGTCGTGGTTGTGCTCGCCGGGGCGCAGGGTGCCGTACACGAAGAAGGGGAGTTCCACTCCGTTCACGATGCCGTCTCCTCCGCCCACGGGGCCGTCTTCTCCGTCCACAGGGCCGTCTTCTCCGTCCACAGGGCCGTGGCGGCATCGGTCGCGGTCAGGACGGTCAGCCAGTCGGCCGTGGCCATGATCGTCTCCCTTCCGGTTCCGCGCAGGTTCCACGCAGGGTCCGAGCAGGTTCCGCGGCGGTTCCGCGCCGGTTCCGCGGCGCGGGCCGCCTCCCGACAGCCCTTTGCAGAAACGATTCTCACCCGTCTCCACACCCTCACACACCCACACACGTCCCCCAGTGCGCGCTATGGACATGACATGTCATGGACCTTTAAATCTGATTCAACTTCAGCGCCGCCCCACGCGCCCCGAGGCGCCTTCCCTAGGAGACCGATGAGTCGGATACGGCACATCCGAGGTTCCCGTCTCGCCACCGCCGGCATAGCCGCGACCGCCGCGACGCTGCTGGCCGCCGCGCTCTCCCCCACCGCGGACGCGGCCGACCGGCCGACCCGGACCACCGCGATCAAGAACGCGGCGTCCGCCCTGCTGGACCACGCCGCGAGCCTGGGACTCACCTCCGCGCAGGACACCACCGTCCGGGACGTCGTCGTCGACAAGGACGGCACCCAGCACGTGCGTTACGACCGTACATACCACCAACTCCCCGTGCTCGGCGGCGACTTCGTGGTGCACCTGACCCCGGACGGCACGTACCGCAGCGCGAACCGCGCGACGAAGAGATCCATATCCCTGTCGTCGGTGACGCCCGAGCTGTCGGCGCCCAAGGCGGCGGACCTGGCGGTGAACGCGCTGCGCGCCGCGAACCTGGGCGAGACGCTGAGGCAGGTGACCGCCAAGCCGCAACTGGTCGTCGACGCCCAGCACGGGACCCCGAGGCTCGCCTGGCGCACCGACGCGGTGGCGCGGGACTCGCTCGGCAACCCGGTCGCCAGGACCGTGCTCACGGACGCCCGTACGGGCGCACAGATCGACGCCTGGGACAGCATCGAGACGGCGACCGGCGACGGCAAGTCGCTCTACAGCGGCACGGTTCCGCTGGAGACGACGCTGTCCGGATCGACGTACCAGCTCAAGGATGCGACGCGCGGGAACACGTACACCGGCGACGCCGCGAACAAGACGGACCTGTGCGTCCTCGGGATCTGCGTCAGCCGCGCCCCCGCGACCGTCTTCACGGACACGGACAACCACTGGGGCACCGGGACGACGGCCGATCGCTCCTCGGCCGCCGTCGACGCGCAGTACGGCACGAACGAGACCTGGGACTACTACAAGAACGTGCACGGCCGCAACGGCATCGCGGGCGACGGCAAGGGCTCGTACAACCGCGTGCACTACGGCAGCAACTACAACAACGCCTTCTGGGACGACAGTTGCTTTTGCATGACGTACGGCGACGGTGACGGGACGACGTTCGGCCCGCTGGTCGCGCTGGACGTGGCCGGGCACGAGATGTCCCACGGCGTCACCTCCAAGACGGCGGCGCTGACGTACTCGGGCGAGTCCGGCGGCCTCAACGAGGCGACGTCGGACATCTTCGGCACGCTGGTGGAGTGGTACGCCAACAGCCCGTCCGACCTGGGCGACTACCTGATCGGGGAGAAGATCGTCCGCTCCGGCTTCGGGAAGACGGCCCTGCGGTACATGGACAAGCCCTCCAAGGACGGCAACTCGGCGGACTGCTGGAGCAGTTCGGTGGGGAACCTGGACGTGCACTACTCCTCGGGCGTGGCCAACCACTTCGCGTACCTCCTCGCGGAAGGCAGCGGCGCCAAGACGCTCAACGGCGTCAGCTACAACTCCCCCACGTGCAACGGCTCGACGGTCACCGGCATCGGCCGCGACAAGCTCGGCAAGATCTGGTACCGCGCGCTGACGGTCTACATGACGTCCTCGACGAACTACGCGGCCGCCCGCACGGCCACCCTGAACGCGGCGAAGGACCTCTACGGCGCGGGCAGCACGGAGTACAACGCGGTGGCGGCGGCTTGGTCGGCGGTGTCGGTGAGCTGACGGACGCGGGAGGTCCATGGGCGGGCGCCGCCAGAATCGCCCGCCCATGGACGCGAACGCAGGTTCTGTCCACGACGGACTCGGACGCGTGTACGGGAGCCCAGGACGCCCGGACAGGCCCCGCGTACAGGATCCCCGGACGCCTGGACAGCCCGCATACAGGAGCCCCGGACGCCTGGACGGGGCGGGGCGGGTCGGGTCAGGTCGGACGCACGCACGCACGCACGCACGCACGGGAGCCGATGCCCGGCCGGCGAGTTCGGATGACGGGTGTGCGGGAGTCTCAGGCGCCGGGACGGGGGCCGTGGAATCCGCCGCGGCTGCGTTCGCGACCCGCAGCTTCATACCTCAAGCTTTCTTGAGGTCGAGCCACGCGTCCGCCGCCGTCCACACCGCCCCAGTCACCCGTTCACACCCCCACTCCGCCCTCTTCTCATACTTTTCCGCGACGCACCCGCCACACGCCGGTGACCTGCTGGAATTCCCCCGCACCAGGCCTCTCGAACGCCCGGCCTGACACCCATTCACATCATTTATGACACTCCATCAGGAAGCGAGCGCGGCCGAGTGCCACTTACCTCGGTAGAGCAGGGGCGCGACCGACGCAGCGGCACTTGGGGGTGTCGCGGGCCACGCCCTCTCGGAGGAGCAAGCACGATGCGACGTACCGCCCGTCTTTTGACCGGTACCGCGCTCGCCGTCGCCGTCGCGGGACTCGCCACCGCGCCCGCGTCCGGCGGGGAAACGGGCCGCCTGGAGGTCTTCCCGTCCTCCGTCGTTCCGGGCGCCGACGTCACCGTCAACACGGCGGCATGTGGCGCGGAGACGGCGGCGGGCGACGCCAGCGCGGTGGGCGCGGGCACCTTCACGCTCGCTCCCAGCGCGCACGAGCAGGACGCGATCGGACAGTTCCGGGTGCCGCCGAGCGCGCAGCCGGGGACGTACGAGATCGTCGCGAGGTGTGGCGGCAGTGACCGGCAGGTGACGGGAGACCTGATGGTCACGCTGACGTCGACGCGCGGACAGGTTCTGCCGCGCGGACATGTGAATACGGGGGTCGGCGGCGCCTTGGGCCCCGACCCCGTGCAGACCGCGGCGGGAGTGGCGGCTTTGGCCGTCGCCGCCGCGGGCGGTACCTGGCTCCTGCATCGCCGGGCGAGAGGCGACGGGATCTGACGGACACCCTCCGCTGTCCGTCCACCGGTACCGCCGTCCCCTCCCCCTCCGTGGCCCGACGCCCCTCGCGGCCCGGAGGGGGAACGGGACCCAGAGAGGAGTAGAGGAGCAGCAGTAACGGAGAGGAGGCTCACGTGCGCCGTCTCAGCAGGGCACGCGAGGCCGGCCGCGCGAGCCGCGCAAGCCGCGCAAGCCGTGCCGGTCGCGCCGGACGCACCGGACGCACCGGACGTGCCGGTCGTGCCGGACCTGCCGGTCGCGCCGGCAACATCGCCATAGCGTCCGTCACCGCGGTCGCACTCTGCTCCGGTGCCTGGCTGCTGCGCAGCGGCGCCGAGACGCACGCGCCGCCCCAGCCGTCCGCCGCGCAGGGCGCGTCACCCGGTGCCGGGGACCAGGGGCCCGCGGCGCCCGCCCTGCGGCACTCCCCGCCCGAGCGCATCCGCATCCCCTCGATCCGTGTGAACGCCCCCCTCATGGGCCTCGGCCTCACCCCGCAGGGCAGCCTGGACGTCCCGCCCCCGGAGCAGAAGAACCTGGCCGGCTGGTACGAGGCCGGCACCACCCCGGGCGAGCGAGGCACCGCCATCGTCGCCGGACACGTCGACAACGCCGAGGGCCCTGCCGTCTTCTACGACCTCGGCGCCCTCCGGAAGGGCGGCACCATCGAGGTGGACCGCCGCGACGGCGGCACGGCCGTCTTCACGATCGACTCCGTCGAGGTGTACGACGCCCGCAGCTTCCCCGACGAGAAGGTGTACGGCGCCGCCACCCGCCCCGAACTCCGCGTCATCACCTGCGGCGGCGGCTACTCGCGCACGACGGGTTACCAGGGCAACGTGGTCGTCTTCGCCCATCTGACGGCGAGCCGTGCCGGCTGACTGCCGGCCGGCCGATGCCGCCGACCACGACCGACGGCCTGGGCCCGGTCCGCGTGGTCACCGCCGCCCCGTGCCAAGGTGCCAGGCGCCAGGTGCCCGGTGACCGGCTACGCGATCCACTGCTGATACGCCAGATTCGCCACCAGCGCGAACACCACCGTCAGCAGCACGACCCGGACGAACCCGCTGCCCTTCTTGAGCGCGGTGTGCGCGCCCACCGTGCCGCCCACCAGGTTGAAGACGGCCATCAGGGCGGCCAGTTGCCAGTGCACCGTGCCCTTCCAGGCGAAGATCGCGAGGGCGCCCGCGTTGGTGCAGCAGTTGACGATCTTGGCGGTGGCGGAGGCGGTCACCAGGTCGAGGTGGAGGAGCGCGGTGAGCGCGAGCACCAGGAACGTGCCCGTGCCGGGGCCGATCAGCCCGTCGTAGAAGCCGATGCCCAGGCCCGCGAGGCCGATCGCGGCGAGGACGCGGCGCGGGGAGACCGGGGCGGTCGAGGGCGCCGTACCGAAGGCGGGCCGGAGGATCACGAAGGTGCCGACGCCGAGCAGGACGGCCATGACGACCGGCTTCAGCACCTCGGTGCTCAGCCCGGCCGCGACGAACGCCCCCGCCGTCGAACCGGCGAGCGCCGCGAGCCCGATCCGTACGGCCAGCCGCACGTCGACGGTTGCCTTGCGCGCGTACGTCACCGCGGCGCCCGTCGTGCCGACGATCGCCACCGCCTTGTTCGTGCCGAGCGCGTAGGCCGCCGGGGTGCCGCTCGGCAGCCCCAGCAGCAGCGCGGGGAGCAGGAGCAGGCCGCCGCCGCCCACGACCGCGTCGATCCAGCCGGCCGCCAAGGAGGCGAGGCACAGGACGACGACCATGGTCAGCGATATCTCGGGCATGATCGCGACCCTATGGACCGGGTAGATGTGCCGTCCATGAATTCTGGCGAAGCCTGAGCGTCTTCTGAGGTTCGCCCCGGTCCGCGGTTCGCCCCGGCGCCCCGGTCCGCCCCGGTCCGCCCCGGTCCCGCACGTACCGTCTCAGTTCACCGCGTCCAGGTAGCGCAGGACCGCCAGCACCCGCCGGTTCCCGGTGTCGGACGGGGGCAGGTCGAGCTTGGTGAAGATGTTCGCGATGTGCTTCTCGACGGCGCGTTCGGAGACCGTGAAGGCGGCGGCGATCGCGTGGTTCGTGCGGCCCTCGGCCATCAGGGCGAGGACCTCGCGCTCGCGGGGTGTGAGCGCGTCGAGCGCGCTCGCGCGCCGGCTCGCGCCGAAGAGCTGGGCGACGACCTCGGGGTCGAGGGCGGTGCCGCCCCTGGCGACCCGTTCCATGGCGTCAACGAACTCGCCGATGTCGACCACGCGTTCCTTGAGGAGATAGCCGAATCCGGCGGGCTCGCAGAGCAGTTGGGTCGCGTACGTCGTCTCCACGTACTGCGAGAAGATCAGCACTCCGGTGCCGGGGTGCTCCTTCCGCAGTCGTACGGCCGCCCGGATCCCCTCGTCGGTCTGCGTCGGCGGCAGCCGGATGTCGACGACGGCGACGTCCGGACCGTGCTCGGCCACGGCGGCCAGCAGGGCGTCCGCGTCCCCCACGGCCGCCGCGACCGCCACGCCCCGCAGTTGGAGGAGCTGGACCAGCCCGTCCCGCAGCAGGGCGGAGTCCTCGGCGATCACGACGCGCATACGATCCTCTCCACCCTGCTACGGCTCTCTTGATCAGTAAGGCAGTTCGACCGTGACCACCGTAGGCCCTCCCGGCGGGCTGTCGCAGGTGAGCGTGCCGTCGACGGTCCGTACCCGGGCGCGCAGGCCGGTGAGGCCCGAGCCCGCGCCGATCACCGCTCCCCCGCGTCCGTCGTCGCGGACGCTCAGCCGCAGCAGCCCGCCCCGGGCGGTCACCGTCACCGCGGCGCCGCTCGCCCCGCTGTGCTTGGTCGCGTTGGCGAGGAGTTCGGTGACGCAGAAGTACGCGATCGACTCGACCGCCGGGCTCGGGCGGACCGCGATGTCCGCGGTGACCTCGACCGGCAGGGCGCTGTCGGCGGCCAGCGTGGCCAGGGCGGTGTCCAGGCCCTGGTCCAGTACCGGCGGGTGGATGCCCTTGACGAGATGGCGCAGGTCGGCGATGGCCTGGGTGGCGTTGCCCCGCGCGGTGTCGACGACGGCGAGCAGCTGTTCCGGGGCGGCCCCCGCGCCGATCAGTTCGCGGATCATCGTCAGGTGCATCGCGAGTCCGACGAGCCGGGCCTGCGTGCCGTCGTGCAGGTCGCGTTCGATGCGCCGCAGGGTCTTGGCCGCGTCGTCGACGGCCTGGGCGCGGGTCTCCTCCAGCGTGCGGATGCGGTGGTCGGCGGCGTCCGGGCCGAGCAGGACGGTGAGCAGGGACCGGTGCGGGCCGAGGCCGTACCGCAGCAGCCAGGGCGCGGCGGCGAGGAGCAGCAGACCGAGCGCCACCGGAATCAACCACCGTGGCCAGGAGTCGACCTGGAACCCGAAGAACTCCAGCGACACCCGGTGCACCGTGCCGTCGCCCGCCCGCTCGGTGTCGTAGTTCCAGTTCTTGAGGAGGGGGTGGAGGGTGAGCAGGACGCCGTAGACGTAGCCGATGACGACGGCGGCGTACCCGAAGACGGCGGTGAAGGGCGTCCCCAGGGCGCAGGCGACGGCCCGCCACCCGGTCCGGTCGCCGAGCAGCGCCCGCCGCCAGCCCAGTATCCCGGCGCCCGCGCGGCGCCCAGGCTCCTCGATCTCCAGCCCCAACAGGCTCCGTGCGAGGGCGCGTTGGAGCCTGCCGAGCGCGAGCGCCCCGCGTACGGTGACGGCGATCAGCCACAGCCCCAGCGTGGTCACCGACAGCGCGCCGCCGACCAGCAGTCCCACGAGGGTGAGGACGAACCCGACGAGGGCGAGGGGAAAGGCGATCACTCCGTAGAGGACCGCCGCGAGGGACTTCCGCCCGAAGGGGAAGGCCACGAGGGCGCGGAGGCGCTGCAGGGGGCGCATGGGTATCAACCTAGGAGAGGAGCGCCGCCGCGAGGCGGAGCTGGACGGACGCCATGACCCGGCCGAGCCATGGCATGAGCAGCAGGAATCCGATCCCGCCGACGATCGCGTGGAACGCCCAGGCCCCGGCGAAGGTGGGCCCGCCCCAGGCGTCCGCGTAGTCGGAGCCGGCGCGCAGGGGCCAGCCCAGGTTCATCGGCACGAGGGACCAGCCGTAGACGGTGACGGCCAGTACGAGGAGGTTCAGGGGCGCCGCGAGCACCGCGTGCGCGAGGCCCCGCGAGGATCCGGACGTGCCGTCGGCCGGGCCCTCCGAGGACCCGGACCCCACGTGCGCCGGACCCTCCGAGGCCCCGGACCCCACGTGCGCCGGACCCCGCGAGGACCCCGACCCCTCGTGCGCCGGACCCCGCGAGGACCCGGACCCCACGTGCGCCGGACCGTCCAGAAAGCGCAGTACCAGTCCCCGCTGCCACGGCCCCGCCGGAGCACCCGTCAGGGCCAGGGGGACGCACACCACCCCCAGCGGAAAGGCCAGCAGCGCGTACGCGACCCGGCGCCAGGTGTCCGCCTCGAACGGTTCGCGGACGAAGCGCCAGACGCGTACGGCGGGTTCGTCGCGGACCGGCGACGGCGGGAGCTTCTGGACGGCGACCATGACATTTCCCCCTGGGCGTGAGCTGGTGGAACCCGATGCCTCAAGACTTCCGCGCCGGGCCGCCGCGATCGATCGTGCCTGCACGGAAACCGGGGGTTCGGTCAACCCCACCTCGCGGCCCACGTCACGGGCCCCCGCACGGCCCACCTCACACCCGCGTCCGGGGCGGGCGCCGAACCCTCACATCCGGACCCCGCCCCCGCTGAGGGCAGCGTTCCCGCCGGGAAACGGCCGTGATGCGGCCGGGTAACACCGGCACCGGACGGTGTGGTCATGACCTCGAATGCACGTGTGGTGGTGGTCGGCGCCGGGCTCGCGGGCGTACGTCTCGCCCAGCGGCTCGGTGAGCTGGGTGGGATCGGCGGCCCGGGTGAGCCCGGCGCACCCGGATCGCCCGGCGCACCCGGATCACCCGCGCTGCTCGTAGGTGAGGAGGAGCACCGCCCGTACAACCGCGTCCTGCTCGCCGAGGTGCTGGCCCGCCACTACGCCCCCGAGGTGATCGCCCTCCCGGCGCCGAGTCGGCTGATCCGCGCCCGGGTCACCGGCATCGACCGCGCCACGCGCACGCTGCACTGCGCGGACGGCTCGGCGATCGCCTACGGCACGCTGGTCCTGGCGACGGGCTCGAACCCCGTACTCCCTCCGCTGCGCGGCCTGTTCAGCCGACGCGGAGGCGAACTCCCCGAAGGTGTCCACGCGTTCCGCACGATGGACGACTGTCTGGGCCTGTCGAAGGCGGTCCGGCCCGGCACCCGTGCCGTCGTGATCGGCGGCGGTCTCCTCGGCGTCTCGGCCGCCCGCGCGCTCGCCGTGCGTGGCGCCCAGGTGGTCCTCGCCCAGCAGGCCGAGCGGCTCATGGAGCGCCAGCTCGACCCGCCCGCGTCCCGTCTGGTCCACAGGCATCTCACGGACCTGGGCGTCGAGGTGCACACCGAGTGCCGGGTACGCGATCTGCGCTGCGTCGGTGGCGCGGTCCGCTCGGTCGAGTTGGCCGACGGGTACGCCCTCGACGCCGACCTCGTCGTCCTGGCGTGCGGCGTCCGCCCCCGGGTGGGCCTGGCCCGGGACGCCGGTCTCGCCGTTCACCAGGGCATCCTCGTCGACGACGAGCTGCGTACGTCCGACCCGCACATCCG
This sequence comes from Streptomyces sp. NPDC058246, assembly GCF_042881985.1. NCBI lineage: Bacteria > Bacillati > Actinomycetota > Actinomycetes > Kitasatosporales > Streptomycetaceae > Streptomyces > Streptomyces sp. NPDC058246. The sequence goes on from NZ_JBHVWZ010000036.1 coordinate 22,033, forward strand.
GGCGATCGGCGACTGCGCGCAGCACGACGGCACGCTGTACGGGCTGGCGACTCCGGCCCTCGAACAGGCCGACGCGCTGGCCGAGTCGCTGGCCGGAGACCTCAAGGCCCGCTACACCGGCACCCGTTCCCTCACCCGGCTCACGCTCGCGGGCCGGAGTGTCCTCGATCTCGCCGCGTTCGGCGAACCCGTACCCCGCCCCGGTGACGACGTCGTCCAGCTCACCGACGCCACTCGCGGCACCTACCGCAAGGTCGTCGTCCGCGGCGACCGGCTGGTCGGCGGGGTCCTGGTCGGCGAACTCGGCACCGTCGGCGCGCTCGCCCGCGCCTGGGACGGAACCGAGCCGCTCCCCACGGGCGGCTCACCCCTGCTCCATCTGCTCACCCACGACGGAGGCTCCTGAATGTCCCCGGACACGACGACGTCGACGGCATCGGACGCCCCCGAGATCACCCGGGCGACCGACGCACCTGACGCCACCACCCGCGGCACCGGCCGCACCACGCACACCACGCACACCATCGTGCTCGTAGGCCACGGCATGGTCGGCCAGCGCTTCCTCGAAGCGCTCGCCGAACGCGGCCTGACCGCCACACACCGGGTGGTCGTGCTGTGCGAGGAGCCCCGACCGGCATACGACCGGGTCCGGCTCACCTCGTACTTCTCGGGCCGCACGCCGGACGAACTCTCGCTCACCGACGCCGAGTTCATCGCCGCGCACGGCATCGAGCTGCACCTCGGCGACCCGGCCGTGTCGATCGACCGGGCGGCCAGGAAGGTCACCGCCCGCTCGGGCCTGACCGTCACCTACGACACCCTGGTCCTGGCCACCGGCTCCTACCCCTTCGTCCCGCCGGTCCCCGGCAAGGACGCCGAGGGCTGCTTCGTCTACCGCACGATCGAGGACCTGCTGGCCATCGAGGCGTACGCGACGTCGCGGGCGACGACCGGCGCGGTGGTCGGCGGCGGTCTGCTCGGACTCGAGGCGGCGGGCGCGCTCAAGGGGCTCGGACTGGCCACGCACATCGTGGAGTTCGCCCCGCGCCTGATGCCGGTGCAGGTGGATGAAGGCGGTGGCGCCGCTCTGCTGCGCACCATCGCGGGCATGGGCCTGACGGTCCACACCGGCACGGGCACACAGGAGATCGTCACCGGTGACGACGGCGCGGTGACCGGCATGAAGCTGTCCGACGGCTCCGAACTCGCGCTGGACATGGTGGTGTTCTCGGCGGGGGTGCGTCCGCGCGACCAACTCGCCCGCGACGCGGGGCTCGCGGTCGGCGAACGCGGCGGCATCACGGTCGACGAGCAGTGCCGTACCGTCTCCGACCCTCGGGTGTTCGCGATCGGCGAGTGCGCGCTGGCCGCCGACGGCCGGGTCTACGGCCTGGTGGCCCCCGGTTACGAGCAGGCCGAAACGGCCGCGGCGACCATCGCCCGGGACGACTCCGCCTTCACCGGCGCCGACCTGTCCACCAAGCTCAAGCTCCTCGGCGTCGACGTCGCGTCCTTCGGCGACGCGCACGGCACCACCGCGGACTGCCTCGACGTCGTCTACGCCGACTCGCGCTCGGGCACGTACAAGAAGCTGGTCATCGGCCGCGGCGGCGAGCTGCTCGGCGGCATCCTGGTCGGCGACGCGGACGCGTACGGCACCCTGCGCGCCCTCACTGGCTCGGTTCCGCCGATCGCCCCCGAGCAGCTCGTGCTCCCCGCGGGAGCGGGCGCCCCGGTCGCCCTCGGCCCCTCCGCGCTCCCCGACTCCGCCGTCATCTGCTCCTGCCACAACGTCACCAAGGGAACGATTCGCGGCGCGGTCACCGAGCACTCCTGCACGACCGTGCCCGAGGTGAAGAAATGCACCAAGGCGGGTACGGGCTGCGGCAGTTGCCTCAAGACGCTCGGCCAGCTGGTCACCGCCGAGCTGGAGGCGAGCGGTGTCGAGGTCGACAAGGGCCTGTGCGGCTGCTTCGCGCAGACCCGCGAGGAGCTGTACGAGATCGCCCTGGCGCTCCGCGTCACCTCCTACCGTCAACTGCTCGACCGCTACGGCCGTGACGGCGCCCGGGGCGGCGACGGCTGCGAGGTCTGCAAGCCGGCGGTCGGCTCGATCATCGCCTCCCTCGCCCCCACGATCGGCGCGAGCGGCTATGTCCTGGACGGCGAGCAGGCGGCCCTCCAGGACACCAACGACCACTTCCTCGCCAACCTCCAGAAGAACGGTTCGTACTCGATCGTGCCGCGCATCCCGGGCGGCGAGATCACACCCGAGAAGCTGATCGTGATCGGCGAGGTGGCACGGGACTTCGGCCTCTACACCAAAATCACGGGTGGTCAGCGCATCGACATGTTCGGCGCCCGGGTGGAGCAACTCCCGCTGATCTGGGCGCGTTTGGTGGACGCGGGTTTCGAGTCGGGGCACGCGTACGGAAAGGCGCTGCGCACGGTCAAGTCCTGTGTGGGCCAGACCTGGTGCCGGTACGGCGTCCAGGACTCGGTCCGCATGGCCATCGACCTGGAGCTGCGCTACCGGGGGCTCAGGTCGCCCCACAAGCTGAAGTCCGCGGTCTCCGGGTGTGCCCGCGAGTGCGCCGAGGCCCAGTCCAAGGACTTCGGCGTGATCGCCACCGCGAGCGGCTGGAACCTGTACGTCGGCGGCAACGGCGGCGCGACCCCGCGCCACGCGGACCTGCTGGCCCAGGACCTGAGCGACGCCGAACTCGTCCGCCTCGTCGACCGGTTCCTGATGTTCTACATCCGTACGGCCGACCGCCTGGAGCGCACGAGCGTGTGGCTGGAGCGGATCGCCGGCGGCCTGGACCACGTCCGTGACGTGGTCGTGCACGACTCGCTCGGCATCTGCGAGGAGCTGGAGTCGCTGATGGCGGCGCATGTGGCGAACTACCGCGACGAGTGGGCCGCGACCATCGACGACCCCGAGAAGCTGGCCCGGTTCGTGTCCTTCGTGAACGCCCCGGACACCCCCGACCCGGTCGTCGGCTTCGTCCCCGAGCGCGACCAGATCAAGCCCGACCTGCCGCTGCTGGCCATCGGCCCGCGCCCCCTGGAAGGAAGCGCCCAGCGATGACCACGGACCCCGGGACCACGTACCCCGAGACCACGTACCCCGAGACCACGGACCCCGAGACCACGGACGTCTTCGAGGTCCAACTCCGCCTGGGAGATGACTGGTTCACGGTCTGCGACCTGTCGCTCCTGATGCCGGGCCGCGGGGCCGCCGCGCTCCTCCCCGACGGCCGCCAGGTCGCGCTGTTCCTCGACCGGGCGGGGCGGACGTACGCCATCGACAACCGCGACCCGTTCAGCGGCGCGGCGGTCCTCTCCCGCGGTCTGACCGGCACCCACCAGGGCCGGCCGTTCGTCGCCTCGCCGCTCCTCAAGCAGCGCTTCGACCTGGAGTCGGGGCACTGCCTGGACGACGGGACAGTCCGCGTCGCCACCTACGAGGTGCGCGCCGCCTGGAAAGAGGTGCTCGACTGAGCGCCGAGCCGGGCCGCCGCTGAGCGCCGAGCCGGGCCGCCGCCCTGGATCACCTCCGCGACGGCGTCCGCATCAACGCGGTCGGCCCCGGCGCCACCGCCACAGTCACCCCTTGAGCGCGTCGTACGTGACGTCGGTCAGCCGCTCGGACGCGGCCCAGAGCCGCTCCCCCGCCGTGTCGTTGAGCGTCCACCCGGCCCGCCAGGACTTCCCCGGCCCGCCGCGCCACATCGCGAACGACGGCCCGGTGAAGGAGTCGGGCTCGACGCCCGGCGCGGTGGCGGCGTACAGCGTGGGCAGCGCCCCGGCCTCGGCGCTCTGCGCGAAGACGCGGTTGCCCATCTCCATGAGCCGCTCGGCGCCCTTGCGCCCCGCGAGCCGGGGCCCGGCGGTCTGGAGGTTGGTGGAGGCGTAGCCGGGATGTGCGGCGGCCGCGACGACATCGGAGCCGACGGCGCAGAGCCGCCGCGCCAGCTCATGCGTGAAGAGCAGATTGGCGGTCTTGGACCGCGCGTAGGCGATCCACTTCCGGTACGCGCCCCGCTCGCTGTTGAGGTCGTCGATATCGATGTTGGCGAGGGCGTGCATCATGCTGGAGAGGGTCACGACGCGCGCGCCGGGCGTCGCCAGCAGCGCGGGCAGCAGCAGCCCGGTGAGCGCGAAGTGCCCGAGGTGGTTGACCCCGAACTGCGTCTCGAACCCGTCGGCGGTGCTGCCGAGGGGCAAGGCCATCACACCGGCGTTGTTCACGAGCAGATCGAGCCGCTCGTACGACTGCCCGTACGCGCGCGCGAACTCCCGTACGGAGTCCAGATCCCCAAGATCCAGCCGTACGACATCGACGTCGGCGCCCGGCACTTCGGTCACGAGCCGATCCCCCGCCTGGTGCCCGCGCACCTCACTCCGACAGGCGAGCACGACCCGAGCACCCTTCCGGGCCAGCTCCCGGGCCGTGACGTATCCGAGACCGCTGTTGGCGCCGGTGACCACGGCGACGTGGCCGCTCTGGTCGGGAATGGCCTGCTCGTTCCAGCCGGACATGATTCGAGCCTCCGCAGTGAGATTGCCGCTGTTGGCATGGTGTCGCCCATGGCCTCACGCCGAAAGGCCGATGCCGCGTAAGCGCCCAGGCGTGTCGCACACCGACGCGGTCGTGGTGGTCACAGAGTCACAGTGGTCACAGAGTCCGGTGGTCACAGAAAGGACACTTCTTCTCCACAAGTGAAAGCCCGGCACTACGGTCATCCCCTCACGTAGCACCTCTGGGGGGACGACATGACCAACCCGTACACCACTCCGCCCGTCCCGCCGAAGTGGGCCCGGAAGCGCTACGTCCTGCCCGCGCTCGCGGTGACCCTGTTCGTCGGCGTCGGCATAGGCAACAGCGGCGGGGACACCACGGCGGACGCGAAACCCGCTTCCGCCGAGCCGCGGGTGACGGTCACCGTCACTGCCACGCCCACGCTCACGCCCACGGCGACGGTGACGGCAAGCCCCGAGGCGACCCCCACGGTGACTGCCACCAAGACCGTCAAGGTCACCAGGACGGTCACCGCACAGCCGGCAGCGGGGAGCGGCTCCGGCGACAGCGGCTCGGGGGACGCCGATGTCTACTACGCCAACTGCAGCGAGGTCCGAGCCGCCGGCGCCGCGCCCATCTACCGGGGCGAACCCGGCTACGCCTCCCACCTGGACCGCGACAACGACGGTGTCGCCTGCGACACCTGAGCCGCCGCACTCGGCGGAGAGGGCGGCACCCCCCGCACAGGGGTGCCGCCCTCTCTCGGTGCGCCGGGGCCGTTGTCCGTCGGTGAGGGTCAGGGTGACCGACAACGGTCCCGGGGGTTCAGCCGGCCCGCAATGGGCTAGCGGTGGTCGCTGCCCTTCGACGTCGACGCCGCGCGCCCCGCCTCCAGGCGGGCCACCGGGATCCGGAAGGGCGAGCAGGAGACGTAGTCCAGACCCACCTCGTGGAAGAAGTGGACCGACTCGGGGTCACCGCCGTGCTCGCCGCACACGCCGAGCTTCAGGTCGGGCCGCGTCGCCCGGCCGGCCTCGGCGGCGGACTTCACCAGCGAGCCGACGCCGTCCTTGTCGATGGTCTCGAAGGGGGAGACGCCGAAGATGCCCTTCTCCAGGTACGCCGTGAAGAAGGAGGCCTCCACGTCGTCCCGGGAGAAGCCCCACACGGTCTGTGTGAGGTCGTTCGTACCGAAGGAGAAGAACTCCGCCGCCTCGGCGATCTGACCGGCGGTCAGCGCGGCCCGCGGCAGCTCGATCATCGTGCCGATCGCCAGCTTCAACTCCGTACCCGTCGCCGCCTGGACCTCCGCGATGACCTGGTCGGCCTCCTCGCGCACGATCTCCAGCTCCTGGACGGTTCCGACGAGCGGGATCATGATCTCCGCGCGAGGGTCGCCCTTCGCGTTCTTGCGCTCGGCGACGGCCTCCGCGATCGCACGTACCTGCATCGTGAAGAGACCGGGGATGACGAGACCGAGACGTACGCCGCGCAGGCCCAGCATCGGGTTCTGCTCGTGCAGGCGGTGCACCGCCTGGAGCAGCCGCAGGTCGTTCTCGTTGGAGTCCTTGCGGGACTCGGCGAGCGCCACCCGCACGGACAGTTCCGTGATGTCCGGCAGGAACTCGTGCAGCGGCGGGTCCAGGAGACGGACCGTCACCGGGAGGCCGTCCATCGCCTCGAAGAGCTCGACGAAGTCCTGCTTCTGGAGCGGGAGCAGCCCCTTCAGGGAGTCCTCGCGCTCCGCGTCCGTGTCCGCCAGGATCAGGCGCTCGACCAGCTCGCGCCGGTCGCCGAGGAACATGTGCTCCGTACGGCACAGGCCGATGCCCTGCGCGCCGAAGCGGCGGGCCCGCAGGGCGTCCTCGGCGTTGTCGGCGTTGGCGCGGACGCGGAGGCGACGGACGCGGTCCGCGTACGCCATGATCCGGTGCACCGCGGCGACCAGTTCGTCGGCGTCGTCGGCGCCCGCGTGCATCCTGCCCTCGAAGTACTCGACGACCGGGGACGGGACGACCGGGACCTCGCCCAGGTACACCTTGCCGGTCGAGCCGTCGATCGAGACGACGTCGCCCTCCTCGATCACGACACCGCCCGGGGCCGTCAAGCGGCGGCGCTTGGTGTCGACTTCGAGCTCCTCGGCGCCGCAGACACAGGTCTTGCCCATGCCGCGCGCCACGACGGCGGCGTGAGACGTCTTGCCGCCGCGAGAGGTCAGGATGCCCTCGGCCGCGATCATGCCGTCGAGGTCGTCGGGGTTCGTCTCGCGGCGGATCAGGATGACCTTCTCACCCGAACGCGACCACTTGATCGCGGTGTACGAGTCGAAGACCGCCTTGCCGACCGCCGCACCCGGCGACGCCGCGATGCCCCGGCCGATCTGCTCGACCTTCGCCTGGTCGTCGAAGCGCGGGAACATCAGCTGCGCGAGCTGGGCGCCCGTCACGCGCTGGAGCGCCTCGGCCTCGTCGATCAGGCCCTGGTCCACCAGCTGCGTGGCGATACGGAAGGCCGCGCCCGCCGTGCGCTTGCCGACGCGGGTCTGCAGCATCCACAGCTGGCCGCGCTCGATGGTGAACTCGATGTCGCAGAGATCCTTGTAGTGGTTCTCCAGGGTCTCCATGATCTGCATGAGCTGGTCGTACGACTTCTTGTCGATCTGCTCCAGCTCGGCCAGCGGGACCGTGTTGCGGATGCCCGCGACCACGTCCTCGCCCTGGGCGTTCTGGAGGTAGTCGCCGTACACGCCCTGGTGGCCGGAGGCCGGGTCGCGGGTGAAGGCGACGCCCGTACCGGAGTCGGGTCCCAGGTTGCCGAAGACCATCGAGCAGACGTTGACCGCGGTGCCCAGGTCGTGCGGGATGCGTTCCTGACGGCGGTAGAGCTTGGCGCGGTCGGTGTTCCAGGAGTCGAAGACCGCGTGGATGGCGAGGTCCATCTGCTCGCGCGGGTCCTGCGGGAAGTCGCGGCCGGCCTCGGTCTTGACGATCTTCTTGAACTTGGTGACGAGCTTCTTCAGGTCGGCCGCTTCGAGGTCCGTGTCGACCGTGACCTTCTTGGCGTCCTTCGCCGCCTCCAGCGCCTCCTCGAAGAGGTCGCCGTCCACGCCCAGGACCGTCTTGCCGAACATCTGGATGAGGCGGCGGTAGGAGTCCCACGCGAAGCGGTCGTCGCCGGCCTGCTTGGCCAGGCCCTGCACCGACTTGTCGGAGAGGCCGATGTTCAGAACGGTGTCCATCATGCCGGGCATGGAGAACTTCGCCCCGGAACGGACGGATACCAGCAGAGGGTCGTCGGCCTGGCCGAGCTTCTTGCCCATCGTCGTTTCGAGGGCTTCGAGGTGCGCACTCACCTCGTCACGCAGTGCCGCCGGCTCCTCGCCACTGTCGAGGTACGTCTTGCACGCCTCGGTGGTGATGGTGAAACCGGGAGGGACGGGAAGACCCAGGTTGGTCATCTCGGCAAGGTTGGCGCCCTTGCCACCGAGGAGGTCCTTGAGGTCCTTGTTTCCCTCGGTGAAGTCATAAACGAACTTCACGCCCTCGACGCCGCTCTCAGCTACGTGGGGATCTTTGTTTTCCGACACGAGTCTCGACTCCTCGACGTCGCGGTGGCTGCCCTGACGACGGGGAACATACCCAGATCGAAGGCGCCTGGGTACGTCCACTTGCGCGTCATGCGCCTGTAACCACTCGTCCGCCAGCGGATCGAAAGTCAAGGCTTGGCAAGCCATCGAGGTGGGATGTTTTCACTTCTTGAACGAATCAACGCCCGTAGATCGCTATAGACGCTCAGATGAGCGGCCTCTGACACGTCTGAGTTCAGTCGATGAACGATCAAGGGGTGGCACTGAGTGCCACCCCTTAGGGAAGTGCAGCCGCCCAAGATCCGCTCATCTGAGCACCTAGCTTATCAAGGGTGGCGAGAATCACGCCGCGCGAGGCGGCGGGATTTCACCATGCGGACCACGATGCGGACACGACACACGGATGTCACACGCGCAGCTCCGTGGGCCTTGGGACTCACACCCCCAGTGCCGCCAGTCGCTGCTCCGCCCGTTCCGGCGCGTACAGGTACTCCACGACCAGCGCACCCGCCCCTACCAGCCCCGCCCGCTCCCCGAGCCGCGAGGTCACCACGTCCAGATGAGCGGTCGAGCGGGGCAGCGCCCGCTGATAGAGCAGCTCGCGCACACCGGTGAGGAAGGGGGTTCCGGCCAAGTCCCCGGCGATCATCAGCACGCCGGGGTTGAGCAGGGTCACCACGGTGGCCAGCACGTCCCCGACCTGCCGCCCCGCCTCCCGGGCGAGCGCCATCGCCTCCGGGTGCCCGGCCGTCAGCAGCTCGCGCACATCTGAGCCGGAGGCCGCCGGCACCCCGGACTCGGCGAGCCGCCGCGCCACGGCGCCACCGCTCGCGACAGCGGCCAGACAGCCGTACGAGCCACACCGGCACAGCGCGTCGGCGCCCACCCGGATGTGCCCGATGTCGCCCGCGCCGCCATCGACGCCCCGGTAGATGGCGCCGCCGACGACCATGCCGGCGCCGATACCGGTGGAGACCTTGACCAGGGCGAACGCCGAGCAGTCCGGATATCCGGTGCGCTGCTCGCCGTACGCCATGAGGTTGGCGTCGTTGTCCACGAGGACCGGTATGTCGGGTCTGGCGCTCGCCCGCTCGGCGAAGGCGCGGCCCAGGCGTCGCCTTATGTCGTAGCCGTCCCAGCCCGGCATGATCGGCGGCTGTACGACACGGCCGGTGTCGCTGTCGACCGGCCCCGGCACCGCGAGCCCGATCCCGCACACCGAGTCCGCCGGCCGCCCGGCCTTCTCCAGCAGCTCGGCGAACCAGCGCCCGAGCTCGCCGAGGACCGCCTCCGGGCCCTCGTCGATCACCAGCACGCCCGTGTGCTCGGCCAGGATCTCCCCGGTCAGAGTGAGGACGGCCGCACGGCCGTGCCGGGTGTCGAGGTCGGCGGCGAGCACGATCGCGTGGGCGTCGTCGAACTCGAGGGTGATGGAGGGGCGGCCGCCCAGCGGCGAGTCCACCGGGCCGCCCGCGCCCTCACGCAGCCAGCCCGCGCGGAAGAGCCTCTCGAGCCGCTGGCCGACCGTGGCCCGCGACAGGCCGGTGGCCTGCTGCAGCGCGCCGCGCGTGGTGGCCCGGCCGCTGCGCACCAGCTCAAGCAGATCTCCGGCGCTTGCCTGATTCCCGGCCTTCACGGTTCTCCCTGCCCTTCCTGCCATGCGCACCCCCTTGCGTTCCCCAACTCTGCATTACATATTGAGTTTTGCGTGTTAAATAGACGTAACCCTACGGTAGCTACTGCCGAACTGGTCGGACGGACGTCTTCGGGGAGACCTGAGTGGACAGCACAACCCAGCTCACCGCCCTGCGCACGGGTATCACCACCCCCGTACGCACCTCCGGCACTCCTGTGCACGCCTCCGGCCCGCCCCCTTCGCCCGGTCCGGGTGAGATCAGCCGTTCCGGATCACTTGTATACGATCCCGCCGAGCCTTCGGGGTCACTGCACCTCAGGGCCGCCCGCGTCCTGAACGGCAACTGGACGGGAACGTCCACGGTGCCCTCGCGCGGCCTGTATCCGCACCAGTGGTCGTGGGACTCCGCGTTCATCGCCATCGGACTGCGCCATCTGTCCCCCCTGCGGGCGCAGACGGAGCTGGAGACCCTGCTCGGCGCCCAGTGGGCCGACGGGCGCGTCCCGCACATCGTGTTCAACCCCTCCGTACCACTGGACGCGTACTTCCCGAGCCCCGACTTCTGGCGCTCCTCGACCGCGGGGCGCGCTGCGGGCGCCCCGCGCACCGTACAGACGTCGGGCATCGTGCAGCCACCGGTGCACGCGCTCGCCGTGTGGCTGGTGCACCGGGCCGACCCGGGCCTCTCGCGGGCCCGCAACTTCCTCCCCCGGATGTATCCCTGCCTGGCCGCCTGGCACCGCTACCTGCTGCACCGCCGGGACCTGGGCGGCCGCGGTCTCGCCTCCGTGGCCCACCCCTGGGAACAGGGCATGGACAACAGCCCCTGCTGGGACGCCCCGCTGAGCCGGATCACCCCAGCCCCGGCCCGCTCCTTCCGCCGCGCCGACCTCGACCACGGGGCCCCCGAGGACCGTCCGACGGATCTCGACTACGGGCGGTACGTGCGCCTCGCCACCGACTACCGGGACCGCGGGTACGCGGACGGCGGCGGCGAGTTCGCGGTCGAGGACCCGGCGTTCAACGCTTTGCTGATCGCCTCCGAGCACGCGCTGGCGTGCATCGCGCAGGAGCTGGGAGCGACGGGGACGGCCCGCCACGCGCGCGCCGAACGCCTCACGGCGGCGCTGGTGGATCGGCTGTGGGATCCGGCGGAGGGGATGTTCTTCTGCCGGGATGTGTACGGGGCGGGGGACGGGGCCGGGGCCGGTGAGAGCGGTGCTCTCGGATCGGAGCGGTGCTCACAGAACGGTGCTCTCGGATCGGAGCGGCGCTCACAGAGCCGCGATGGGCACGGGTCCGATCCGCACCCGGAGAACCCGGAGAGCAGCGCTCTCACTCCGGAGCACCGCTCTCAGAGCACCGCTCACCTTTCAGACCACTGCCCACCTCAGAGCAGTGCTCTCGCTTCAGAGCACCGCTCTCTCCGTGGTGCTCTGATCCCCGAGCGGAGTGTCTCCGGGCTGCTGCCGCTCATCCTTCCCGCGCTGCCCCGCGACATCGCCGCCACCCTCGTCCGTACCGCGAGCGGCCCGCACTTCGAGCTCGGCGGGGCCGCGCGGCTCGTCCCCAGTTACGACCTGACCGGGGACGCGTTCGACCCGCACCGGTACTGGCGCGGTCCGGCCTGGTTCAACACCAACTGGCTGCTGGAGCGTGGGCTGCGGCTGCACGGGGAGCACGGGCGGGCGGACGGGCTGCGGGAGGCGTTGCTGCGCACCGCCGACGAGTCCGGATTCGCGGAGTACGTGGACCCGTACAGCGGCGAGGCCTGCGGAGCGCTCGGGTTCAGCTGGACCGCGGCGCTGACGCTCGATCTGCTTCACGAGTCCCCCGGACACGGCGTGTCCCCGACGGGTCTCGGCACGTTCGTCAAGAGTGACAAGGGAGGGGACCGGGGATGACGGACCGGCATCATCTGCTCGTGCACGGTGGGACGTTCGCCGCCGTGGGCGACGGCGGAGACATCAGCGGAGTGCGGGGCGGCAGCTCCCCGGACGGATTATTCGTACGGGACGCCCGGCACCTCAGCCGCTGGCAGCTGACCGTCGACGGCGCGGTGCCCGAGGCGCTCACGCCGGTCGCGGACGGCGACACGGCACGCTGCGTACTGGTGCCGCGCGGCGGCCGCAACGAGCCGCCCGGGTACACGCTCTTCCGTGAACAGGCCGTGGCCGACGGCGCGTTCGTGGAGGCGCTGCGCGTCACCAGCAACCGCCCGACGCCCACCACGGTCCGCATCGCGGTCACCGCGGACGCCGACTTCACCGACCAGTTCGAGCTGCGCTCCGACCACCGGACGTACGTCAAGACGGGCGTGGTGCGCAGGCGTCAAGTCCTGGACGACGGCGTGGAGTTCAGCTACCAGCGCGGCGAGTGGCGATCCTGTACGACGGTCACCTCCGAGCCCGCTCCGGACGGCGTCGAGGAGACGGGCACGGGCGCGCGCCGTCTCGTTTGGGCGCTCGATCTCGCACCGCACGGTTCGGCGGAGCTGACACTGCGGGTCGCGGCGCGTCCGCACGGGGCCGTGCAGGAGCCGCGCGTACCGCTCTCCCCCGCCGCCGCCAATGAACAACTCCTCGCCCTGGAAGGCGAGTTCGCGGAGGGCGTGCCCTTCCCGACCGGCTGGCCCGAGCTGGCCGCGGCCTGTGCGCGGGGCCTGTCCGACCTGGCGGTGCTCCAGATCCCGGCGACGGGCCCGGACGGCGAGGAACTGCGCGTCCCGGCGGCCGGAGTCCCCTGGTTCCTCACCCTTCTGGGCCGCGACGCCCTGCTGACCTCCCTCTTCGCCCTCCCCTACCGTCCCCAGCTCGCCGCCGCCACGCTGCCCGCGCTCGCCGCGACCCAGGCGGTCGAGGTGGGAGCCGGGGCGGTGGCTCAGCCGGGCAAGATCGTGCACGAGGTGCGGCACGGCGAGCTCGCGCACTTCGGGCAGGTGCCGTACGGGCGTTACTACGGGTCGGTGGACGCGACGCCGCTGTTCCTGGTGCTGCTCGGCGCGTACACCGAGCAGACGGGGGACGTCTCCCTGGCCCGCCGTCTGGAGGCCAACGCCCGCGCGGCGATCAGCTGGATGCTCGACCACGGCGGCCTGACCTCGCGCGGCTATCTCGTCTACCGCGCGGACGGCGGCGGCCTCGCCAACCAGAACTGGAAGGACTCCCCCGGCGCCATCTGTTCGGCGGACGGCAGCCGCCCCAGCGGCCCGGTGATGGCGGCGGGCGCGCAGGGGTACGCGTACGACGCCCTGCGCCGTACCGCGCACCTGGCCCGCACGGTCTGGGACGACGAGGTCTACGCGGCCCTCCTCGAACAGGCCGCCGGCGACCTCCGCGACCGCTTCCAGCGCGACTTCTGGATGGCTGAACACGCCTTCCCCGCACTGGCGTTGGACGGCGACGGCCGCCACGTGGACGCGCTCGCGTCGGACGCGGGCCATCTGCTCTGGTCCGGTCTCCTGGACAAGGAGTACGGCGAGCTGGTCGGCCGCCGCCTGCTGGAGGCGGACTTCTTCTCCGGCTGGGGCGTGCGCACGCTGGCCGCCGACCAGCCGGCGTATCACCCGCTCTCGTACCACCGCGGCTCGGTCTGGCCCCACGACAACGCGCTGATCACCCTCGGCCTCGCCCGTTACGGCCTGCACGACGAGGCCCGGACGGTGGCCCACGCCCTCGTCGATGCGGCTACGGCGGCAGGCCACCGTCTTCCCGAGGTTCTCGCCGGGTACGGCCGCACCACGCACGGCGAGCCGGTGCCGTATCCCCACGCGTGCGTAAGGGAGTCCCGCTCGGCGGCGGCACCGCTGGCGCTGCTCACCGCGGTGGGAGGCGCGTAACGGGCCCGGGGGCTCAAGGGCGCGTAAGGGGTCCGGGGCTCAAGGGCGCGCAACCGGCCTCGGGGAACATCGGTACAGCGGTTATCGGTGAGAATGATCATGACCTCCTAGCACGGTGATCCACGTCGCCACTGGGGTTCGGTGAAACGCCTCCGGGCCTGGTCCGGGGCTGGCTACGGTCCGGCTCGTGCCGGTGGAATTTCTGAGTGATGAGCAGGCCGTTATCTGGACCCCTCAAGACTGGTAAGGGTACTGACCTGTTCGTTCACCTGGCTTGCAGTGTCAGCCAGGTGGTTGCGCACCCCACGCACTCGCCCCTGAGCATGTCGGGGCGGGGGCGGTGCGTGGCCGAGTAGCGGAGATGCCGTCAGGCGTCGTTCTCGCGGACAGGGGTGACGATCTCGTCAACAAGCCAGCGGGCGGCATTGTCCGGATAGGGGCGTGGCAGCGCGAGCACGACGTGCCGGATGCCGGCGGCGGCGAGTGCGCGGACGTGGGCGCGGGTGGTGGCGGGGTCGGCGTAGTCGACGATGATCTGTGCGGAGCGGGTGATCTCGGCGGGGTCGCGGCCGATCGCGGCGCAGTGTGCGTTCAGGACGCGGGCGCGCTCGGCGATCCAGTCGGTGCTGTTGTGGGGCGGGCCGGGGACGTTCCAGATGTCGGCGTGTTCGGCGATGATGCGCAGCGTTCGGTCGCCCCAGCCGCCGATCAGCAGTGGGGGGCCGCCGGGCTGGACCGGGCCGGGGCCGTTGCGGGTGCCGCGCAGGGTGGTGAAGGGGCCGTCGTGGTCGAAGACCTCCTTGGTCCACATGCGGCGCAGGATGGTGATTGTCTCGGTGAGGCGGGCCAGGCCCTCACCAGGACTCGGGAGCGGGAGGCCGTAGGCGGCGTACTCGGCGACGGCTGGGTTCGGGCCGTCAGGCTGTCGGGTGCCGCCGACGCCCAGGCCCATGATCAGGCGCCCTTTGGAGATCACGTCCACGGTGGTGGCGATCTTTCCGAGGTGGGCGGGGGCACGCAGCCTGTTGCTGGTGACGAGCAGGCCGAGGCGGAGCCGAGCGGTACGAGCGGCCAGCGCGGCCAGCAGCGTCCAGCCCTCCAGGACGGCGCCGCCGGGCGGTCCGGCCAGCGGCATCAGGTGGTCCCACAACCAGGCGTCGTCGAGTTCGGGCAGTTCGTCGGCCTCCTCCCAGACGCGGAGGATCTCGTCGTAGGCCAGGTGCATGGGGGGCGTCTTGATACCGAAGCGAAGCGTGCGCTGGGGTGCATCAATAGGCATAGCCGTCAGCATAGTTGATCGTCAGTTCTGCTGACCATCAGCTGATTGTTAAGATGCCGAGATGGCGGAGAATGACGACGGCGGCGCCGCGGTCGAGGAGCTGCTCGGCACGCGGCTGGGCTACCTGCTCAAGCACACGCAGCTTCGGCTGACCGAGCGCGCCGGGCCCGCACTTGCCCCGTTCGGGCTGGACGGACGGGAGTTGGCGGTGCTCGCGGTGCTGGCGGCGGGCCGCCCCCTGTCGCAGCTGGAGGCTGCGCGGCGGCTCGGCGTGGACCGCACGACGATGGTCGCGCTCGTCGACGCACTGGAGGGCAAAGGGTTGGTGAAGCGGCGCCGCAGCGAGGAGGACCGCCGCCGCAACGTCGTTGAGTTGACGGAGCGGGGCAGGCGGGTGCGGGCCGATGCGGAGAACGCCCGCGAGGCGGCGGAACGCGCGTTCCTCGCCCCGCTCGGTGAGAAGGACGCGGCGCGGCTGGTGCATGCGCTGCGGGTGCTGATCAGAACTGCGAACAGGCCCTGAAGGCCCTTATTCGACCGGAATGCCTCGGCGGAGGTCGCGGAGTTGGCCGAGAGCTACGGCGAGTTCGTTGCGGAGCCGTTCGTTCTCCTCGCTGAGTTTGCGGTTGGCGTCCCGTAGCGCTCTGGCGACTGTCCCGTGCGATTTGGTGGTGATTCGCTGCTGCTCGGGCAGGGCAGGTCTCCCCGTGCTTGGCTGCTTGTCGGCAAGGGCGGGCGCCGCCCCGCCGTGGCGGCCGCGAAGACCGGCGACGTGCGCACCGCCCCGATGATCACGAGACACGCATCCCGCCGCCGCTGTCGGGGCCGGACGGGATGGTGCCGGGCCCTTCGACCGTACGGCGCGGCCAGGGCTACACCCTGCGCGTCAGCGCCATCCCCGCCGTACACCGCCAGCTCCTCGCCCGCTGCCAGCCGCTCGACGGCGGCCAGGGCCTCCCCGCAGTCCCTGCCCAGCGCAAGGCCCGCCGCGAGTACGAGAACCGGGTCAGCACCCTCACGCCCTGAACAAGATCGTTCTCACCGATAACCGCTGTACCGATGTTCCCCGAGGCGGCAACGAGCCCGCGGCTCAAGGGCGCGTAACGGGCCTGCGGCCGGAGGGCGCGCGACAGATCCTAGGAGGCGGTCATGGCATCGCGGGCCACGGTCGTGAACCGCTCCAGGCTGTGGCGGAACACATCGTGGGCCTCGTCGAAGCGCTCGCGGGCGCCCGGGGCGCCGTCGGACCGTTCGCCGGCGTCCGGGGCGCTCTCCGTGACCCGCCAGAGCGCACGGTTCGCCATCGCCGCCGCCCGCTGGACAGCCTCGGCCGCCTCGGCGGCGAGGGCGGGGCCTTCCAGAACGATGACCCTGACGCTGCGCATAAGGGGGTCGAAGGCGGCGCGGAGTTCGCCGCGCAGCTCCTGAATACGCGCCAAACGGGCGTCCTGATCCGGGAGTTGGACGTATGCGTCACCCACTCGCCAGTACAGCTGGCCCACTGTGTGCGCCTGCTCCATGAGGTCCGGATAGGCGGCCCGCCGCAGCTCCCGGATCCGGTCCCGGTGCTGGACCTGGGCCGACGCCTCCGCCTGGACCTTCGCCGCCCGGGCGTTGCCCAGGGTGGTCACCCAGCCGGCGAGCACCGCGGTGGCGCCGGTGAACACCGCGACCCACACCGCACTGTCCGTCACGCCGCCAGTGTCGGGGAGCCCGCTTCCGGCTGTCGAGGGCGCCCGCGGGACGGGCGGGGTCCGCTTCAGCCCCCGGACGTGTCCAGCTCCGCGTCCTCGCCGATCCCCGCGCAGTCGTACGGGTCCTTCAGCCAACCGTCCGGCAGGACAACCCTGTTGTTGCCGGACGTACGGCCGCGGGGCCCGTCCGCGCCGAGGGGCCAGGGCTGGTCGAGGTCCAACTCGGCCAGGCCGTCGGAGAGTTCGGCGAGCGAGGAGGTGATCGCGAGGCGCTTACGCATCTCGGAGCCGACCGCGAACCCCTTCAGGTACCAGGCGACGTGCTTGCGGAAGTCGATGACGCCGCGCGCCTCGTCGCCGATCCACTCGCCGAGCAGGGTGGCGTGCCGGACCATGACGGCGGCGACCTCACGGAGCGTCGGACGGGCGTAGGCGTCCGTACGCCCCTCGAAGGCGGCCACCAGGTCGCCGAACAGCCACGGCCGGCCGAGGCAGCCGCGCCCGACCACGACCCCGTCGCACCCGGTCTCCCGCACCATCCGCAGCGCGTCCTCCGCGGACCAGATGTCGCCGTTGCCGAGGACGGGGATCTCCGGCACGTGCTCCTTGAGCCTTGCGATGGCGTCCCAGTCGGCGGTGCCGCCGTAGTGCTGCGCCGCCGTGCGGCCGTGCAGCGCGATCGCCGTCACGCCCTCCTCGACCGCGATCCGGCCGGCGTCCAGGAACGTGATGTGGTCGTCGTCGATGCCCTTGCGCATCTTCATCGTGACCGGCAGGTCCCCGGCGCCGCTGACGGCCTCGCGGAGGATCGCCCGCAGGAGGTTGCGCTTGTACGGGAGCGCCGAGCCGCCGCCCTTACGGGTCACCTTCGGGACCGGGCAGCCGAAGTTCAGGTCGATGTGATCGGCCAGGCCCTCCTCCGCGATCATGCGGACGGCCTTGCCGACGGTGGCCGGGTCCACGCCGTACAGCTGGATCGAGCGCGGCTTCTCGCTCGCGTCGAAGTGGATCAGCTGCATGGTCTTCTCGTTGCGCTCGACCAGCGCCCGCGTGGTGATCATCTCACTGACGAACAGACCCTTGCCGCCGCTGAACTCGCGGCACAGCGTGCGGAACGGCGCGTTCGTGATGCCCGCCATGGGGGCGAGGACGACGGGCGGCTGCACCGTGTGGGGGCCGATCGACAGCGGGGACGCGGGAGCGAGGACGGTCGTGGACATTCCCCCATTGTCGCGTACGCCGGCAAGTACTCGTACGGCCCCATGTCGCGTACGTCGATAGGGGCTCGCACGGCCCCGCGCCGCGTACGCCGACCGGTACTCGTACGGCCCCGCGTCGCGTGCGCCTAACAGGTGCTCGTACGACCCGGGTCGCAGGACGGCAGGCGCCCGTGCGGACCGCGCCGCGTACGGCAACAGGCGCCCGTGCGGCCCCGCGTGACGTGCGTGACATGGGCTCGTACGGCTGTGAGGCGAGCCCTTTCCAGGATGCGAGACGGAAGACGGTGTAGTGGTCATTAGTTAGACGCACTATTGATGGCGGCGTACTCTGGAGAAATGCCCGAGCTCAGCCACCGCCACCGCATGCTGGTGCTCGCGATCTGCTGCATGAGCCTGCTGATCGTGAGCCTCGACAACACGGTTCTCAACGTCGCCCTGCCCTCGATGCAGAAGGAACTGCACGCGAGCGTGGCGGGCCTCCAGTGGACCATCGACGCGTACACGCTGGTCCTGGCCTCACTGCTGATGCTCGCGGGCTCGACCGCCGACCGGATCGGCCGGCGCAAGGTCTTCGTGGTGGGCCTGATCATCTTCACGAGCGGCTCGGTCCTGTGCTCCCTGGCCCCGAACCTCGACTCGCTCATCGCGTTCCGGATGATGCAGGCGGTCGGCGGTTCGATGCTGAACCCGGTGGCGATGTCGATCATCACCAATACTTTCACGGACCCGCGTGAGCGCGCCCGCGCGATCGGTGTCTGGGGTGGTGTGGTCGGCATATCGATGGCCGCGGGACCGCTGGTCGGCGGCCTGCTCGTGGACTCGGTGGGCTGGCGGTCGATCTTCTGGATCAACCTCCCGGTCGGCCTGGCCGCGCTCCTGCTGACCCTGCGCTACGTCCCCGAGTCCCGTGCCCCCAAGGCCCGCCGCCCGGACCCGGTCGGCCAGTTCCTGGTCATCGCGCTGCTCGGCTCACTGACGTACGCGATCATCGAGGCGCCCAGCTCCGGCGCCCTGAAGACCCTCGCCTTCGGCGTGATCGCGGTCGCCGCGCTGCTGGGCCTGCTGCGGTACGAGCCCCGGCGCGCCGAACCCCTCATCGACCTGCGCTTCTTCCGCTCGGCGCCGTTCAGCGGTGCCACGGTCATCGCCGTCAGCGCGTTCGCGGCGCTCAGCGGCTTCCTGTTCCTGTCGACGCTCTACCTGCAGAACGTACGCGGCCTGGACGCGCTGCACGCCGGCCTGTGGATGCTGCCGATGGCGGCCATGTGCTTCGTGTGCGCGCCGCTGTCGGGCCGGCTGGTCGGCAGCCGAGGCCCGCGCTTCTCGCTCCTGGTCGCCGGGATCGCGATGACCGCGAGCGGCGTCCTCTTCGCCGCCTTCCAGGCCGAGACCTCGAACCTCACGCTCGTCCTCGGTTACGTCCTCTTCGGCCTGGGCTTCGGCTTCGTCAACGCCCCCATCACCAACACCGCCGTGTCCGGCATGCCCCGCACCCAGGCGGGCGTCGCCGCCGCCGTCGCCTCCACCAGCCGCCAGATCGGCGGCACCCTGGGCGTGGCCGTGGTCGGCGCGGTGCTGGCCTCCGGGGTGGGGGCGTCGGCGTACCGGGACACCTTCGTGTCGGCCGCCCGCCCCGGCTGGTGGATCATCGCCGGGTGCGGTCTCGCGGTCCTGGTCCTGGGCGCGCTGACCAGCGGACGCTGGGCGCGCGGCACGGCCGAGCGGACGGCGCGCGAGCTGGAGTCCGGGGTGGTACGGGAGAAGGTGGGCGTACAGACCCAGGACGCGCCCGCCGCCTAGGCCACCCGCGGCGCCGCCTGGCCCGCCCGCGGCGTCACCTGCGTTACCTGGCCCGCCGCCTAGGCCGCCGCCTCGGCCTCCGCCCCCAGCGCGATCTCGTACAGCCGCTCCAGGCGCTCGCGGCTCTCCTCGTCCGTGGGGGCGTACGTCACCATGCGGGCGCCCATGTCGGGGGCCAGCCACAGGTCGGTGTGGTCGAGGGTGAGCAGCCCGACGTACGGGTTGAGGAACTGCTTGGTCTTGCTGCGGGCGCCGCCGACCACCTCGTACCGCTCCCAGATCTCCCGGAACTCCGCCGACTCCGCCTTCAGCCGCTTGACCAGCATCTTCCAGGCGGGTTCACCGAGGTGTCCGGCCATCGAGGCGCGCAGCTTGGCGGCCATCATGCGCATGGTCTCGTCGAGCAGCACGATCGACTTGCGCCACTCCGCGTGCGTGTAGACGAGGATCATGCAGTTGCGGTCCTCGGGCGGTACGGCGTCGAGGTCGCTCATCATCAGACGGGCGTACGTGCGGTTGTACGCGAGGATGTCGTACCGGCTGTTCTGGATGCAGGCCGGGACCGGCTCCAGCTGGGTCAGCACGTGGCTCAGGGCCGGGGTGATGGTCGGGCACTGCGCGGCGGGCGAGGGGTCGACGGCCCCGGCCAGCTGGAAGAGGTGCGCGCGCTCGCTGGCGTCGAGCAGCAGGGTGCGGGCGAGGGCGTCGAGGACCTGCTCGGAGACCTGGATGTCACGGGCCTGTTCGAGCCACGTGTACCAGGTGACGCCGACGGCGGAGAGCTGGGCGACCTCCTCGCGGCGCAGGCCCGGGGTGCGCCGACGGCGGCCGCGGGGCAGGCCGACCTGCTCGGGCGGGATGCGTTCGCGGCGGTTGCGCAGGAAGGCGGCCAGCTCGTGGCGCCGGATGTCGCTGCCGCGGGGTGCGGCGGTACCGGGCGGCCGCGGGGCTTCCGGGGTGACCACCGGGGCCGAGACCGCGGCTGGGGCACGGCGCCCGGCCGCCGGGACGGTGTCCCTCGGGGCAGGGCTGGCGTCCGTCGGGGCGGCGGGGCTGCTGTCCCTCGGAGCAGAGCTGCCGGTCCTCGGGGTCCGGCCGCTGGTCGTCTCCTGCGCCATCGTCGTCATGCCTCCAGCCTGCCGTTCACCGGAACCTGTTGCCAGGTACTGCTGCTACCAGGATAAGAAGACTCTGGTACCAGCCTGAGCACGGGAGAAGCCTGGAGGACGTGACCGAAACCGGAACTCTCACGACGACCTCAGTCCGTTCCCCCGCCGGGCCACCCGTACTCGGCGGCCTCGGACTCTTCACCGTGCTGCTCGGCGCGGCCCTGCCGCTCATCGACTTCTTCATCGTCAACGTCGCCCTGCCGACCATGGGCCGTGACCTTCACGCGAGCGAGGCAGTCCTCGAACTCGTCGTCGCCGGCTACGGAGTCGCGTACGCCGTCCTGCTCGTCCTCGGCGGACGCCTGGGCGACCTCTTCGGCCGGCGCCAGTTCTTCCTCGGCGGCATGGCGGCCTTCGGCCTCACCTCCCTGGCGTGCGGACTCGCGCCCACCGCCTGGACCCTGGTGGCGGCGCGCGTCGCGCAGGGCGCCGCCTCCGCGGCGATGCTGCCGCAGGTGCTCGCCACCATCCAGTCGGCGACCGCGGGCCCGCGCCGCGCGAAGGCCATGGGCCTGTACGGGGCCACGGCGGGCCTGTCCATGGTGGCCGGGCAGATCCTCGGCGGCGTCCTGGTGGCGGCGGACATCGCGGGCACCGGCTGGCGCGCGGTGTTCCTCGTGAACGTGCCCGTCGTGATCCTCGGCCTGATCCTCGCCGCGCGGGCCGTGCCCGAGACGCGCTCGCAGCACCCGGAACCGATCGACGCCCCCGGAACCGTACTGCTCGGGATATCCCTGCTGGCCCTCCTCGCCCCGCTCACGGAGGGCAGGGCGGCGGGCTGGCCCCTGTGGACCTGGCTGTCGCTGGCACTGTTCCCGCTCGCGGCGGCGGCGTTCTACTTCGTCGAGCGCCGGGAGGACCGCCGCGGCCGTACCCCGCTGGTCCCCCCGAGCCTCTTCGCCCTGACGTCCCTGCGCCGCGGCCTGGTGATGATCGTCCCGTTCTCCATCGGCTTCAGCGGGTTCATGTTCGTGATCGCGGTGGCGTTGCAGCAGGGTGCGGGACTGGGACCGGTGCCCGCGGGCCTGGCCCTCGCCCCCATGGCGGCCGTCTTCCTCGTCGTTTCCCTCTGCGGGCCGCGGCTGATCGCCCGTTACGGCACCCGGATCGTCACCGCGGGCGGACTGATCCAGGGGGTGGGCGTGGCCCTCATCGCGCTGGCCGCGTGGCGGTCCTGGCCGAACCTGGGGGTGTGGGAGCTGCTGCCGGGCGCGGCGGTCGCGGGCGCGGGCCAGGCCCTCCAACTCCCCGTCATCTTCCGGATCATCCTCTCCGAGGTGCCGGCCGCCCGGGCCGGTGTCGGCAGCGGCGTCATGATCACCACCCAGCAGTCGGCGCTCGCTCTCGGCGTCGCCTCCCTCGGCACCCTGTTCCTCTCCCTCGTCCCGACCCACGGCATGCGTGACGCCCTCGTGACGACGTTGCTGGTCCAACTGGCGGGCGTGGTCCTGACCACGGCACTGAGCCTGCGCCTGCCGCGCACGATCAGCTGACCGCCGGAGCTGTCCGACACGACAGGGGTGCGCCCGTGGCGGAGGGCTGAGCCGGGCTAGGCCGGTGGGGCGACCAGGGTCTCCGACTGGTGGGCGCGCCGGAGGGCGTCCGCGACGAAGCCGCTCGCCTTCAACTCCTCGACGAGGTCGCGGAGGAAGCGGACGGTCTCCGGCCGGCGAGCCGTGGTCGTGCCGACCGCCTGCCGGATCTGCATGAACCGCTCCTCGATCAGGCGGAGTTCGGGGTGCGCGGCGACGAACTCGGTCATCGGCTGCCGGATACCGGCGGCGACCTCCAGCCCCTCGGCGCCGAACACCTCGACCCCTTCGTCCCCGCGCACGACGCTCGCGTCCCTCAGCGTCCGGGAGAGGAAGAGGTCATAGGCGGAACCGCGCTTCACCCCGACCCGTACGCCGGGACGGTCCACGTCCGCCACGGAGGTGAGGTCCGAATCGCGGGGCACGGCGTACACGCCCTCGATCACGACGTACGGCGCCGTGAAGGCGACCTCGGCCTCACGGGCCGGCTCCACGGCAAGAAAGCAGATGTCTGCCCGGCCCTCCGCCATCGCCTCGTACGACTTGCGCGCGGCGTCGAAGCAGAGGAACTCGACGGGCAGGCCGAGCCTCGCGCCGATCTCACGCGCGAGGTCCACGGTGATACCGGCCGGGGCCTGCGGGGTGCCCTGTGCGAGCACCGGATTCCCCAGATTGATCGAGGCCCGCAGGCTGCCGCTCGGGGCAAGATCCTTGGCAATGGCGGCACTTCCGGTCCCGGTCGTCATGGAGCGGAGTGTAGGTCAGCGGATGGGAGCGGCGCGGAGGCGGGAACGCGGGTCACCCTGAATGCGACGGACCCCATACGGAACTCGCCGCCGAAGAACCCCCGTTGATCTTCGCCATGCTGCACACTCCTTGCTGCGCAAGCGAAGCGGTAACACCAGGAGGTGTCATGCTGCAGATCAACACGAGCAAGGTAAGCCGCTGGGACCAGCACGGCCGCGAGCACGTCGTACGCGTCCAACGGGCGGGCGTGCAGCGCACGATCAGGTGCGACACCTGCGGCTGGCGCAAGGGCGCGCAGTTCCTGCCGTGGCTGAAGGCGGAGGAACACCTGGCCGACGCGCATCAGGCGACGGTGGATCCGACGGAGGGCTAGACCCGCGGCGGGGCCGCCCTGCCGACCCAGACGCCCCCGCCGCGCCGACGCCGGGCACGGAGCCGGGCGCGGACGTCGGGCGCTGACGTCGGGCAGGGACGACGGGCGCGGACGCCAGGCGGAGTGGTCGGGCGCGGACGCCGGGCCGAGACGCCGAGCGCGGGCGTCGCCGGGCAGAGACCTCGGGCCGAGACGCCGAGCGCGGGCGCCCGGCCGAGACGTCGGGCCGAGACGAAGCGCGGGCGCCGGGCCGAGACGTCGGGTGTGGGTGTCAGTGTCGGGTCAGTGGTGCAGGCCGCGCAGGACCAGGTGCACCACGGTCGCGAACTCGCCCTCGATGCCCGGCTGTTCCCACTCGTGGGCGTAACACGGGTCGTGGAAGCGGTTCGTGGCGTCGAAGATCGCGCGGGCCGTCGCGGCGGAGTCGCCGTCCACCGCCTTGAAGTCGCCCTCCTGTATGCCACGGGACACGATCTGCGTCAGCTGCTCGACGAGATCGGCGACGTGCTCCTCGACCACGGCGCTGGCCTCACCGAGCAGCACCGAATACGTGGCGAACAGCTCAGGATCGCCGCCCGCCTTGCGCCGCTTGGCGGTGAACAACGCACCCAGCCAGTGCTCCAGGGCCACGGCAGGCGTCTCGTCCCGGGACCGGACGATCTCCTCCAGCATCTGCGACGTACGGTCCAGCCAGCGCTTCGTGACCGCCTCCCGCAACGCCGCCTTCGTCCGGAAGTGCCGGTAGACGCTGCCGTGGCTGACGCCGAGCGCGCGGGCCACGTCGACCACGGTGGCCTTGGCCGGGCCGTGGCGGCGCAGCACCTCCTCGGTCGCTTCGAGGATGCGCTCGGCGGTCAGTGCTTCGGTCGTCGGTGCCATGACGAAGACCGTACCTGCCGGTACTGTCAGCGCTCGCTGTCGAGGTGCGCCATCTGGGCCGCCGGGTAACGGTCGCCCGCGGCGGCATCCGCCGGCACCGCCTCCTCGATCGCGGCCAGATCGCCCTGGTCCAACGGCACGTCCAGCGCCCCGAGCGCCTCGGTCAGACGGTCACGGCTCCGCGCGCCTACGAGCGGCACGATGTCCTCACCGCGCGACAGCACCCACGCGATCGCGATCTGCGCCACGCTGACGCCCTTCTGCTCGGCGATCTTCCGCAGCGCCTCGACGAGGGCGAGGTTGTGCTGGAGGTTCTCGCCCTGGAAGCGGGGGCTCATGGCCCGGAAGTCGGTCGCGGCGAGCTGCCGGTCGGCCGTGAAGTGGCCGGAGATCAGCCCACGGGACAGCACGCCGTACGCCGTGACGCCGATGCCCAGCTCCCGCGTCGTCGGCAGGATCTCGTCCTCGATACCGCGGGAGATGAGCGAGTACTCGATCTGCAGGTCGGAGATGGGCGCGGTCGCGGCGGCCCGGCGGATGGTGTCCGCACCGGCCTCACTCAGGCCGATGTGCCGCACATGCCCGGCCTCCACCAGCTCCGCGATCGCCCCGACCGTCTCCTCGATCGGTACGCCGGGGTCGACCCGCGCGATCCGGTACACGTCGATGTGGTCCACGCCGAGCCGCTGAAGCGAGTACGCGGCGAAGTTCTTCACCGCGGCGGGGCGGCCGTCGTATCCGCTCCAGCCACCGTCCGGGTCACGCAGCGCCCCGAACTTGACGCTGGTCAGCGCCTGGTCCCGAAGCGCCGCCGGAGCCGCGCGCAGCGCCTCGCCGATCAGCATCTCGTTGTGCCCCATGGCGTAGAAGTCGCCGGTGTCGAGCAGGGTGACCCCGGCCTCGAGGGCGGCGTGGATCGTCGCGATGGACTCGGCGCGGTCGGCCTCGCCGTACAGCGCGGACATGCCCATGCAGCCGAGGCCGAGGGCGGAGACCTGGGGGCCGGTGGATCCGAGGGGACGGGTTTGCATGAGGACTCCTTGGGTGTCCTGGGGGGTTGGTACATCCACCATGGCATGACGGATGACAGATTTCAATATCTGTCATCTGTTATCTGTCACCTGCCATCGGTCGCCTGTCATGCGTCATGCGTAGTCGAGGCCGATGTCATGCGTCATGCGCCAGTCGAGGCCGAAGTTGGTCCAGACCTATTGACGAGAGGTCTGGACCACGAGCACTGTCATGCCTACGACACCTCACCGCACCCCCACCGGGAGGCCCGAATGATCCGTCGGAAGCTGCGGCTGCTCGCCGTCGCGCTGACCGCAGCCGTCCTGACCCCACTGTCGATCGCCACCGCCCCCACCGCATCCGCAGCCGACACCTGCGCGGTGAAGTCCCGCCCGTCCGGGAAGGTTCTTCAGGGCTACTGGGAGAACTGGGACGGCTCGTCGAACGGGGTGCACCCGCCCTTCGGGTGGACGCCGATCACCGACTCCCGTATCGCCGCGCACGGCTACAACGTGATCAACGCGGCGTTCCCCGTCATCCGCTCCGACGGCACCGCGCTGTGGGAGGACGGGATGGACACGGGCGTGAAGGTGGCGACGCCCGCCGAGATGTGCGCGGCCAAGGCGTCCGGGCAGACGATCCTGCTGTCCATCGGCGGGGCGGCGGCCGGGATCGACCTCAGTTCCTCCGCCGTGGCCGACCGATTCGTCGCGACGATCGTGCCGATCCTGAAGAAGTACAACTTCGACGGCATCGACATCGACATCGAGACCGGGCTCGTCGGCAGCGGCAACATCGGCCAACTCTCCACCTCGCAGGCCAACCTGATCCGCATCATCGACGGAGTGCTGTCCCAGATGCCGTCCGGCTTCGGGCTCACGATGGCGCCGGAGACCGCCTACGTCACGGGCGGCAGCATCACGTACGGCTCGATCTGGGGCGCGTATCTGCCGATCGTGAAGAAGTACGCGGACAACGGGCGCCTGTGGTGGCTGAACATGCAGTACTACAACGGGAGCATGTACGGCTGCTCGGGCGACTCCTACTCCGCGGGCACCGTCCAGGGCTTCACCGCCCAGACCGACTGCCTGAACAAGGGGCTGGTCGTCCAGGGCACCACCATCAAGGTGCCGTACGACAAGCAGGTCCCGGGGCTTCCCGCCCAGTCGGGCGCCGGCGGCGGCTACATGTCACCGAGCCTCGTCTCCCAGGCGTGGAGGCACTACGGCACCAGCCTCAAGGGGCTGATGACCTGGTCGATCAACTGGGACGGCTCGAAGAACTGGACCTTCGGCGACAACGTGAAGGCCCTCCAGGGCCGTTGAGAGTCGCGGGCCGTTGAGAGTCCCGGGCCCTTGCGGGTGGTCGCAAGCCGTTGCGGGCCGTTGCGGGTCGTCGCAAGCCATTGCGAGCCGCCCCCAGAAAACGCACGAAAGCCCCCGGTTCCCGCGAAGGGAACCGGGGGCTTCCGTGTGAGAAAGCTGAGAAAGCCGCGAAAGCCGAGAAAGCGAGATACCAGGTCAGCAGCCGATCAGCCGCGCCGCCAGGTAGCCCTCGATCTGGTCCAGCGAAACCCGCTCCTGCTTCATCGAGTCGCGCTCGCGCACCGTCACCGCGTTGTCCTCGAGCGTGTCGAAGTCGACCGTGACGCAGAACGGCGTACCGATCTCGTCCTGGCGACGGTAGCGGCGGCCGATGGCGCCGGCGTCGTCGAAGTCGATGTTCCAGTGCTGGCGCAGGGCGGTGGCCAGGCCCTTGGCCTTCGGGGACAGCTCGGGGTTGCGGGACAGCGGCAGCACCGCGACCTTGACCGGGGACAGGCGCGGGTCGAGGCGCAGCACCGTGCGCTTCTCCATCTTGCCCTTGGCGTTCGGCGCCTCGTCCTCGACGTAGGCGTCGAGCAGGAAGGCGAGCATCGCGCGGCCGACACCCGCTGCGGGCTCGATGACGTACGGAGTCCAGCGCTCGCCGGCCTCCTGGTCGAAGTAGGAGAGGTCCTGGCCGGAGGCCTTGGAGTGCGCGGACAGGTCGTAGTCCGTGCGGTTGGCGACGCCCTCCAGCTCACCCCACTCGTTGCCGCCGAACTGGAAGCGGTACTCGATGTCGGCGGTGCGCTTGGAGTAGTGCGAGAGCTTCTCGGCCGGGTGGTCGTACCAGCGCATGTTCTCCGCGCGCAGGCCCAGGCCGGTGTACCAGTTCCAGCGCTCCTGCATCCAGTACTCCTGCCACTTCTCGTCCTCGCCCGGCTTGACGAAGAACTCCATCTCCATCTGCTCGAACTCGCGGGTGCGGAAGATGAAGTTGCCGGGCGTGATCTCGTTGCGGAAGGACTTGCCCATCTGGGCGATGCCGAAGGGCGGCTTGCGGCGCGAGGTGGTCTGCACCTGGGAGAAGTTGGTGAAGATGCCCTGCGCCGTCTCGGGGCGCAGGTAGGCGACGGAGCCGCTGTCCTGCGTGGGGCCGAGGTGGGTGGAGAGCAGGCCCGAGAACTGCTTGGGCTCGGTGAACTGGCCCTTGTTGCCGCAGTTGGGGCAGTTGATGTCCGCGAGGCCGTTCTCCGGGAGGCGGTGGTGCTTGGCCTCGTAGGCCTCCTCCAGGTGGTCGGCTCGGTAGCGCTTGTGGCAGGAGGTGCACTCGGTGAGCGGGTCGGTGAAGGTGGCGACGTGACCCGACGCGACCCAGACCTCGGTGGCAAGGATCACCGACGAGTCGATACCGACGACGTCCTCACGGGAGGTGACCATGTAACGCCACCACTGGCGCTTGATGTTCTCCTTGAGCTCGACGCCGAGCGGGCCGTAGTCCCAGGCGGCACGCTGTCCGCCGTAGATCTCACTACTGGGGAAAACGAAGCCACGGCGCTTGCTCAGGCTGACGATGGTGTCGATCTTGTCGGCGGCCACGGTGCTCTCTTCATTACGAACGGACGGCAGCGAATGCTTCAGGTTACCGGCGCGGCCCACCCCCGTATCAAATCGGTTGGGCGCTGTGCCCGGTGTGCGGGCTTACCGACTGCTTACCCAGAGGCCTACCCATGTGCTTGTTGACAATCGTTTCCAAGTTTGTTGAAAATGACTGTCATGAACGTACGACGACGCCTCATATCCGGGTCCGCGGTCGCGGCGGCCACCGCCCTCGGTCTCGGCACCCTTTCCGCGTGCTCGGACTCGTCCGCGGCCGATGGCAAGAGCAGCGGGAAGCTCGACGTGGTGGCGTCGTTCTACCCCATGCAGTATCTCGCCGAGCAGATCGGCGGGACACATGTGAAGGTCACCAATCTGACCCAGCCCGGCCAGGAGCCGCACGACCTGGAGATCAGCGCCAAGCAGACCGCGCAGCTCCAGGAGGCGGACGCCGTCCTCTTCCTCAAGAACCTCCAGCCGGCCGTCGACGACGCCGTGGCGCAGTCCCAGGTCAAGACCAAGATCGACGCAGCGTCGCTGACCACGCTGGAGAAGCACGGCAACGAGGTCGGCGGGCACGCGGCCGCCCATGACGACACCAAGGGCGAGGAAACCGGCGGCACCGACCCGCACATCTGGCTCGACCCGGTGCGGTACGCCGAGGTCGCGAACGGCGTCGGCAAGGCGCTGGAGAAGTCCGACCCGAAGCACGCGGCCGACTACAAGAAGAACACCGAAGCCCTGGTCAAGAAGCTGGACGGCCTCAACACCCAGTTCAAGGACGGGCTGGCCGGCACCAAGACCAAGGTCTTCATCACCACGCACGCCGCCTTCGGCTACCTCGCCGAGCGCTACGGCCTGACCGAGGAGGCCATCAACGGCCTGGACCCGGAGTCGGAGCCCAGTGCGAACCGGGTGAAGGACCTTGAGAAGATGGCGAAGGCCGACGGCGTCACGACGGTCTTCTACGAGACGCTGGTCAGCGACAAGACCGCCAAGACCATAGCCGGCGACGCGGGCCTCAAGACGGACGTCCTCGACCCGATCGAGGGCATCACCGGCAAGTCCAAGGGCAGCGACTACCTGCAGGTCATGGAGTCGAACCTGAAGGCGCTGCAGACGGCTCTCGGCAGCAAGTGATCATCATGGAGGACCTCGTGAGCGAGCCCGTCATATCCCTGCGCGGCGTGACCGCCGAGCTGGGCTCGCGCCCGGTCCTGCGTGGCATCGACCTCACCGTGCGCCGCGGTGAGGTCGTCGCGCTGCTCGGCGCCAACGGCTCCGGCAAGTCGACCGCCATCCGCACCGTGATCGGCCAAGTCCCGGTCAGCGGCGGCGAGATCGAGATCTTCGGCACCCCGCGGAGCCGCTTCCGCGACTGGCGGCGGGTGGGGTACGTCCCCCAGCGCACCACCGCCGCGGGCGGCGTGCCCGCGACGGTGACCGAGATCGTGGCATCGGGCCGGCTGTCCCGCGCCCGCTTCGGCGTGCTGCGCAAGGCGGACCACGAGGCCGTACGACGCGCCCTCGACCTCGTCGGCATGGCCGACCGCGCCAAGGACTCCGTCAACGCCCTCTCCGGCGGCCAGCACCAGCGCGTACTGATAGCCCGCGCGCTCGCCTCCGAACCCGAGCTGCTGATCATGGACGAGCCGATGGCGGGCGTGGACCTCGCCAGCCAGGAAGTCCTCGCCGCCACCCTGCGGGAGCAGGTCGCGGCCGGCACCTCCGTCCTCCTCGTGCTGCACGAGCTGGGCCCCCTGGAGCCGCTGATCAACCGCGCGGTCGTACTGCGTGACGGCTGCGTCCTGCACGACGGCCCGCCCCCGCACGCGGTCGGCCAGCACGCGCTGCCCGGCCACGACCACGTACACCCGCACGCGGCTCACGACGCCGAACCGATCCGGACGGGACTGCTGAGCTGATGGATCTCCTGAACTACGCCTTCATGCAGCGGGCCCTGCTCGCCGCCGTCCTCGTCGGCATCACCGCGCCCGCCGTCGGCATCTACCTCGTGCAGCGCCGTCAGGCCCTGATGGGCGACGGCATCGGCCATGTGGCGATGACCGGCGTCGGCCTCGGCTTCCTGCTCTCCACCAATCCCGTGTGGATGGCGACGGCCGTCTCGGTCCTCGGCGCCGTGATCATGGAGCTGATCCGCTGGTACGGCAAGACGCGCGGCGACATCGCCCTCGCCATGCTCTTCTACGGCGGTATGGCGGGCGGCGTGATGTTCATCAACCTCGCGCCGACGGGCTCGAACGCCAACCTGACCTCGTACCTCTTCGGCTCCCTGTCCACCGTCTCCGAGTCCGACGTGACGGCGATCTGTCTGCTGGCCGCCTTCGTGGTCCTGGTCACCGTCGGCCTGCGCCGGCAGTTGTTCGCGGTCAGCCAGGACGAGGAGTTCGCCCGCGTGACCGGCCTGCCGGTGCGCGCGCTGAACCTGCTCACGGCCGTCACGGCGGCGGTCACGGTGACGGTCGCGATGCGCGTGGTCGGCCTGCTGCTGGTGAGCGCGCTGATGGTGGTCCCGGTGGCGGCGGCCCAGCAGCTGAGCCGCAGCTTCGCCGCGACCTTCGCGATCGCGGTCGCCATCGGCGTGAGCGTGACGATCGGCGGCACCGTGACCTCGTACTACCAGGACGTGCCGCCCGGCGCGACGATCGTGCTGCTGACGATCGGCGCGTTCATCGCGCTGACCGCGCTGGCGACGCCGCTCGCGCGGCGACGGGCCCGGGCACTGGCGGCGGCCCAGGCCGTCGGAGACCCGGCGGAGTGCGCAATTCCGGCCACGCGCGGCCCGGAGACGAAGGCCGGCGTCTGACTACGCACAGTCCGGACTGGCACAATGGCCGGGCAAGGGCAGACGTGAGGAGGCAACGGTGACAACCGCTGGATCGCCCGTACGGGGCCGTTCCACCCGGCAGCGTGCCGCCGTGGCGGCGGCGCTCGACGAGGTGGACGAGTTCCGCAGTGCGCAGGATCTCCACGACATGCTCAAGCACAAGGGCGACTCCGTCGGACTCACCACCGTGTACCGCACGCTGCAGTCGCTCGCCGACGCCGGCGAGGTCGACGTCCTGCGCACCTCCGACGGCGAGTCCGTCTACCGCCGCTGCTCCACCGGCGAACACCACCACCACCTCGTCTGCCGCGTCTGCGGCAAGGCGGTCGAGGTCGAGGGGCCGGCCGTCGAGACGTGGGCGGAGGCGATCGCGGCGGAGCACGGCTACGTGAACGTCGCGCACACGGTGGAGATCTTCGGTACGTGCGCCGAGTGCGCGGAGTGCGCGGCTTCCTAGCGGAGAGCGCCGAGCGCGCGAAGTGCGCGGCTTCCTAAACGATTGGTCAAATGTGATCACCAATTGTTAAGGTCACGTCAGTCCTGATGACCAGGACCTGACATGACCACAGGGGGTCTTTGTGAAGATCGGCCGTATTGTAGGGGTGGGGGTCGCGAGCGCGGCGCTCGTGCTCGGCATCTCCAACACCGCGATGGCAGCTGACCACACCATGCACACCGGGGACGCGTGGGGGAACGTTTCCGGCTGGAGCGGTGAAGGCTACTTCAACGAGTACGGCGACGTCGTGACGATCTGCGACAAGGACGCCGACGGCTCCGCGGTCAAGATCCACGTCTCCCTCGACGACCCGTACGGCGCCGAGAAGTACAACTTCTACGTCGGCGGCGAGGGCAACTGCGCCACCCACAAGGCCAGCAATGGCAGCAAGTACGACCTGCCGGAGAACCGGAACATCGGTTTCCTCTTCTGTCGCTACTCGGCCGGCTCCGAGGGCGAGTGCAAGGCGTACACGTTCTACAACGACAACTGACAGCTGACGGCTGACGGCTGACGGCAGCACTGAATCGCGGGCGGCCCCGCTCCACACTCCGGTGGAGCGGGGCCGCTCGCGTGTCCGTCAGCTCTCGGGGCGGCCCTTCATCGCGGCCTCCATCGCGAGCAGTTGCTCGTTCGGGACGGCGCCGCCGAAGCGGCGGTCGCGGGAGGCGAACTCGATGCAGGCGCGCCACAGGTCGCGCCGGTCGAAGTCGGGCCACAGCACGTTCTGGAAGACCATCTCGGCGTAGGCGCTCTGCCAGAGCAGGTAGTTGGACGTGCGCTGCTCGCCGCTCGGCCGCAGGAACAGGTCCACGTCCGGCATGTCCGGGTAGTAGAGGTACTTCGCGAAGGTCTTCTCGTTGACCTTCGACGGGTCGAGCCGGCCCGCCCTGATGTCCTCCGCCAAGGCCTGCGCGGCATCGGCGATCTCGGCGCGACCGCCGTAGTTCATGCAGAAGTACAGCGTCAGCCGGTCGTTGTCCTTGGTCTGCTCCTGGGCGATCTGGAGCTCCTTGGCCACCGACTTCCACAGCTTGGGCATCCGGCCCACCCAGCGGACCCGGATGCCGAGTTCGTCGAGCTGGTCGCGGGTCTTGCGGATGAAGTCGCGGTTGAAGTTCATCAGGAAGCGCACCTCGTCGGGCGAGCGCTTCCAGTTCTCGGTGGAGAAGGCGTACAGCGAGATGGCGCCGACCCCCATCTCGATCGCGCCCTGCAACACGTCGAGCACGCGCTCGGCGCCGACCTTGTGCCCCTCGGTACGCGGCAGCCCACGGTCCTTGGCCCAGCGCCCGTTCCCGTCCATGACGATCGCCACATGGTTCGGCACCAGCTCACCAGGGAGCTTCGGGGCGCGGGCACCGGACGGGTGCGGTTCCGGCGTCCTGTACTCGCGGCGCTGGCGTCCCAGGATCCCGCGTACGACCATGTGCTTCTCGTCTCCCTCTTACTCGCTCTGGTGCTTGCTTGCTCTGGTGCTTGCTGCTCTGGGGCTTGCTTGCTCTGGGGCTTGCTTGCTCTGGTGGTGGCGCTTATTTCTCTACGTACCGAAGCGAGCGCAGGCCGCGCTCCAAATGCCAGTGCAGATAGGCCGACACCAGCCCGCTGCCCTCACGGACGTACCGCGGCTCGCACGCGTCCGCGGTCTCCCAGTCTCCCGTCAGCAGCGCGCCGAGCAGTACGAGGGCCTCTGCCGAGGGTACGACGCTGCCGGGCACCCGGCAGTCGACGCAGACGGAACCTCCCGCCGCGACCGAGAAGAACCGATTCGGTCCCGGCATCCCGCACTTCGCGCAGGCGCTGAAACTGGGCGCGTAGCCGTTCACGGCGAGGGAGCGGAGCAGGAAGGCGTCGAGGACGAGGTGCGGCTCGTGCTCGCCGCGGGCGAGGGTGCGGAGCCCGCCGACCAGCAGCAGATACTGCTGTACGGCGGGCTCCCCCTCGTGATCGGTGAACCGCTCGGCGGTCTCCAGCATGGCCGTCCCGGCCGTGTACCGCGCGTAGTCGGTCACGATCCCGCCACCGTACGGAGTGATCGTCTCGCTCTGCGTGCACAGCGGCAGCCCGCGCCCGATCAGTTCGCTCCCCCGCGCGAAGAACTGCACGTCCACGTGCGAGAACGGTTCGAGCCGCGCCCCGAACTTGGACTTGGTCCGCCGCACGCCCCGGGCCACGGCGCGTACGCGCCCGTGACCGCGGGTGAGCAGCGTGATGATCCGGTCCGCCTCACCCAGCTTCTGGGTGCGCAGCACGATGCCGTCGTCGCGGAACAGACTCATGCGGTCCATTCTCGCCTACGGCGGCGGCGCCCCGGGCAGGACGGGCACCTTTGGCCGTCGCCGCTCTCTTCAAGGGACCTCGCCGCGACTTCGTGCGTTGGCGTACGACGTCGCCGCGCTGAGCCGCTCCGCCGGGGTGGCTCGCCGGACGGCGTCCGGTTCGCAGTCCCACTCCTTGCCGCCACCCATCGGTCTCAGCTGTACGTACGGTCCCTCGTGTCCCATGACCATTCCCACCTTCCCTGTGCGCGTGTCCACGGCGTACGAGCCGATCGGCGGCTTCGGCTTCGGCGGCTTCGGCGTCACCGCAGAGCCGCCGCGAGCCGGGCCGCGACCTCGACGGTGCAGCCGCCCAATTCGATCAGCGGACAGGGTGCCTCGCGCGCCAAAGTCGCCGGATCGATCCGTAGCGACGGCAGTGAAATTCCGGCGTTCGCGAGCGCCGTCCGCAATTCCTTCACCGTTACCTCCGCCTCTTCGACGCAGAGCGCCGAGTGTTGTGCCTTCACCGTGTTCCCCTGTCTTTTTGATTTTCACGCTTCGCATCTCCAGCGTGACGCTCTGCACCTACACTCGGCAGGAGTCTGTCCTCTACAAGTGCGGCGCAGCGTAAGGGGGTTGGCCTGTGGCCAACGGTTCGCGGCAGGCAGCCTGGGAGTTCTTCGGCACGGAGCTGAAACGGCGCCGGGAGGAAGCCGGTTTCACTCAGGTGGAGTTAGGAGCCCGGGTTTTCGTCTCCGGCGGTTACATCGGGCAATTCGAACAGGCCATTCGGAAACCGCAGTTGGACGTGGCCCAGCGGATTGACGAGACCCTGCAAACCGATGGTTTTTTCGAGCGCACGTGGCGAAAGCTCATCGATGACAAGCGGTACGCGGACTATTTCGCGGAGGTGGTGGAGCTTGAGCGGACGGCGACGAGGATCTGCGAGTTCGCGCCGACTCTTGTGCCGGGGCTGTTGCAGACCGCCGCGTACGCACGGGCGGTCACGCTGGCGGCCAACCCGTTCGTCACGGAGGAGTACATCGAGGAGAAGGTGACCGCGCGACTGGAGCGCGCTCGCGTCCTCGGCGACGCTACAAGGCCCGTGTATTGGGTGGTGCTGCACGAGAACGCGCTGCGGATCCCGGTGGGCGGGGCGGCGGCTATGGCTGGACAGCTCGACCACCTCGCGGGGATGGTGCGAGGACGCAAGGTGGTGGTGCAGGTACCCCCGTGCGCGGCGGGTGCGCACGCGTCCATGGGCGGGATGCTCACGCTTATGGAGTTCGAGGATGCACCTCCAACTGCCTATACAGAGACCTCGTTTTCGGGAACCTTGATGGACGACCCGGCAGTGGTGAAGCGTGCACAGCACGCATACGATCTGCTCAGGGCCGTCGCACTGTCGCCGGAGGCGTCCCTCGCCCTGATCGAATCGGCGGCGGAGGACTTCAGACGATGCGCGAGTACGACCTGAGCAACGCCCGCTGGCGCAAGAGCAGTTACAGCAACGGCGAGGGCGGCAGCTGCGTCGAGGTCGCGTACGACTTCGTGGGCGCCGCCCGCTGGCGCAAGAGCACCTACAGCGACGACAACGGCGGCAGCTGCCTCGAAGTGGCCGACGGAGTCCCCGGTGTCGTACCCGTCCGCGACAGCAAGGTCCCGGCCGGTCCCGTTCTGCTGATCGGGGCCGTCGCCTGGGCGGAGTTCGTGGGCGCCGTCACGAGGTGACCCTGCGGCCCCCGTTCTCAGCCGGGGCCGGCCCGGAAGCGGCGGCGGTACTCCGTCGGTGTCGTGTCCAGCGTGCGGCGGAACGCTCGGATGAGGGTGTCGGTGGTGCCGAACCCGCAGGTGGAGGCGATGCGTTCGAGCGTGGCATCGGTGGATTCGAGTTGGTTGCGCGCCATCTCGACGCGGGCTGATTCGATGTAGACGCTCGGGGTCATGCCGAGTTCGGTTTTGAAGATCCGGGTGAGTTGCCGCTCGCTGACGTGGGCGTGGGCGGCGAGGTCTGCGACGGTGAGCTGTTCGCCGATGTTGCGCGTGATGTGGTGGCGGAGGTCTTCGATGCGCCGTGTCGTGGAGACGGGTTCGAGGGGCACGCTGAACTGACTCTGCCCGCTCGGCCGTTTCAGGTACATCACGAGCTGCCGGGCGACGCGGAGCGCCATGGTCTCGCCGAAGTCGTCGGCGACGAGGGCGAGCGACAGGTCGAGGCACGCGCTGATCCCCGCTCCGGTCCACACGTCGCCTTCGCGGATGAAGATCGGGTCGGCGTCGACCTCGATCAGCGGGTGGTCGGCGGCGAGTTGGTGCGCGGTCGACCAGTGGGTGGTGGCGCGCTTGCCGTCGAGGAGTCCGGCGGCGGCGAGGAGGTGCGCTCCGACGCAGACGGATGTGACCCTGCGTGTGGTGGCCGCGAGTTTCTTCACCCAGCCGACCACCGCGGGGTCGGTGAGGGCGTGTACGCGGCGTTGGCTGTCGACCTCGACGGAGCCGGGCACCAGGAGGGTGTCGATGCTTCTCGTGGCCGCCTCGTCGAAGGTGATGTCGGGGAGGATGCGCACGCCGGCGGAGGTCGTGACGGGGTCCATGGTCTCGGCGGCGAGGACGACGTCGTAACCCGTCGCGTCATCCGTCTCGCGCTGCACGAGGGAGAACACTTCCGGCGGCCCGGTGACGTCGAGCAGGTCGACGCCCTCGAAGAGGACGATGACGATGAGTCTTCTGACGGTGCTCATGGTGTCTCCGCGGGTCTCCGCCTGGTCGGCAACGGCGATGTCCGGATCTGCATGTTAGATGACATTGCCGACACTCTCTGACGGGCCATAGCTTTCTAGGCGTAGCTCACCGTGCGGGTGGGCCACGACATCTGGCACGAAACCTGAGGTGGTACTTCCATGGCTACGACGACTCTGCGCGCACTCAACGGCTTTGATGAGACGCCTGCGTCGCTTGCCGATTCGACCCTGATCCTGGTCGACTACCAGAACACCTACGTCGGTGGCGTGATGGAGCTGGAGGGCTGGCAGGCCGCGCTCGACTCCGCTGCCGTGCTGCTGGGAAGGGCGCGGGAGGCGGGCGCGAAGGTCATCCACGTCATCAACGACGGCGGCGAGGGCACCCCGTACGACATCCGAGCGGAGATCGGCCAGATCCACCCGAGCGTGGCGCCGATCGAGGGCGAGCCCGTCGTCGTCAAGAAGGTCCCGAACGCGTTCGTCGACACCGACCTGGGCGAGCACGTCGATGCCGCCGGCCACAAGGACGTCATTGTCGCGGGGTTCATGACGCACATGTGCGTGACGTTCACCACCGAGGGTGCTTTCCTGCGCGGGAACCGGCCCACGGTGGTCGCCGACGCCTGCGCGACGCGCCCTCTGCCGTCGGCGGGCACCGACCTGGCCGCCTCCCAGATCCATCACAGTGCGCTGGCGACGATCGCCGACCTTTACGGCGTCGTCGTCGCGTCCGAGAAGTCCCTGGTCTGACCACCGGGGCCGAGTGAATCGACCGAAGCGAGCGCGGCTTCTGCTGAGGAATTATCACAGGAGCCGCGCTCGTCCACGTCCTGACCCTCGATCTCGTCAACTTCCCGGTCACAAAGGGGAATTCGCGCCTCCACCCCGAGGCCCCCTTTCGTACAGGCCGCAATCGCCACCACTGTGCCATCCCCCAATTCTCCCTTGCCCGTTCACGGGCTAGCGTAATTCTCGCACCCCCCAAAAAAATCCCCCATCCCCCCATCCCCCATCCCCCCACCAAGGAAAAGACCCCCATGAACAGTTTTCGCCTCCCCCACGGAATGACCGTCCGCACACCTTTCGAACCCGTACGGAGAGACAGAACATGGCCACACGCAGAGGTTTTATCGGCGGCGCTTCCGCCGTCGGCGCCACCACACTCTTCGCCGCCCCGCCCTCGGCCGCCGCCACGACCGTGGGCGAGGCCGTGACGGACTCGGAGCGGCAGGCACGCGACGCGATTCTCGCGGTCAACAGCGGTATGCGCGCCAACTACGCCCTGCTCAAATCCGACTTGATCAAGTACCTGAGCCCCGTCATCGTCGTGCAGAACGACTCCAAGGGCGGTAAGTTCACCCTCGTCCACAACGGGACACAGGAATCGTTGAATCCTGTATCCGAGGTGTTCGAGCTGGCGAAGTCGATCAGCCATGTGCCGCTCGGCATCTTCTCGACCATCGCGCCGTACCTGAACAGCAAGGTCCCGAACCTCCCCAACGCCGACCGCATCGACCCGCACGACCTGAAGATGGTCGCGTTCAAGGGAACCGGCACCACCGGCTGGATCACCCCGCTTCAGGACTTCGCCGTCACGCTCACCACGGCCCGCCAGCAGATCGACAAGGCGAACATCCCGCCGGCCATGGTGAATTCGTGCACGAAGCTGCTCGACGCCGCGCTCAAGTTCGTCGACACGTCCGTGAAGAACAAGTCCTTCGACATGAAGTCGTTCGATGATTTCTCGGGCAGCGTGTACGGCAACATCCGCACCAACATGGAGCACGCGGCCCAGGCTCAGATATCCGCCGTGCAAGCTCTCATGAAGCGGTGGCGTGCCAAGATCGGCGAGGAGGGCTGGAAGGACCTGTATGTCGTCGTGCTGTCGCAGTGGACGACTTCCGTCCTGAACCAGAATTCGATCATCATCAAGCCGTGCATGAATCCGGCCAAGGTCGATACCCACCTGATCGACTTGCCGGCCGTCGAGCCGCCCAAGGACCCGATCTTCGTCGCCCTGGACAACCTCGCCCGGATCGTTCAGGACAACATCGCGGCCGAGATGGTCTTCTCCGTCGACGAGGAAGTCGCGGACGCGCTCAAGGGCAAGCAGGACCTGCTCTCCGACGAAATCCTGGACCAGCTCAACGGGGTGACGTCCACCGCCCAGACCGCCTCAGCCATGACCTCGGGCGACACCTGCCCCTTCCACAAGAAGAAGGCAGCGCAGGCGTGACGCGTGGCTTCCTCGTTCGAGACGGTACGGACCGCTGTCTTCGAGCGAGGAAGCCGCTGTCGCTCCATCACGACGGGGGACATATGACATGGCTACTTCTCTACGCGACATACGCAATATCCGAGCGACCGGGCTCTGGGCTCTTTTCGGCATCGGTCTGCTGGCGATCAACTTGCGGGCGGCCATCACCGGGGTCGCTCCCGTACTCGCCGAGCTGAAGGCCCGGTTCGGGCTCAGCCCGGTGGGGGCGAGCGTGCTCACCACCCTCCCGGTGCTCTGTTTGGGCGTCTTCGCCTCTCTCGCGCCCCCTGTTGCCCGCCGGGTGGGCACCGAGGTGGCGATCGCGGGGGCGCTCCTTCTGATCACGGCGGGCATCCTGCTGCGCGTGGTGCCGTCCCCGGTGGCCCTGTTCACCGGGACCGTACTGGCGGGGACGGGCATCGCCACGGGCAATGTGCTCCTGCCCGCGATCATCAAGCGCCGGTTTCCCGAGCGGGTGGGGTCGCTCACCGGGCTGGCGATGATGCTGATGGCGGCCAGCGGCGCGTTCGCCGCCGGTCTGGCCGTCCCTCTCGACCACGCTGTCGGCTGGCGTGCGGCCTTTGCGGTGTGGGCGGTTCCCTCGCTGATCGCGGCGCTGGTGTGGGCGCTGCGCGGTCGTCGCGGACACCGCGGTGAACGGGCGCGGGAGACCCGGCGCACGCCCGCGGTGAAGCCCGGCACAGGGTCGCTGCTGCGGTCCCCGCCGGCCTGGTCGGTGGCGGCCTTCCTGGGTCTGGTGTCACTGATGTTCTATGTGCTGGTGTCCTGGCTGCCCGCGATCATGCGGGACCACGGACTCGCCGCACCCGAGGCCGGGATGATGGTCTCGGTCATGATGATCATCGGCATTCCGCTCGGCTTCGTCGTCCCGCTGGTCGCCGCCCGCCTGCGTGACCAGCGGCCCCTGGTCCTTGCCGTGGCCGCCGTGATGGTGGTGGGCCTGGGGGGTCTGCTCGTGGCCCCGCGCCTGGGCTGGGTGTGGGTGCCGGTGCTCGGACTCGCCACCGGGGGTGCGTTCCCGCTGGCCGTCACCCTGCTGAGCCTGCGCTCGCCGTCCCCGTTGGTCGCCGCACGCCTGTCGGGCATGGCGCAGACCATCGGCTATCTGCTGGCCGGTCTCGGGCCGCTGGCGGTGGGAGTGCTGCACAGCGTCACCGGGGGATGGCAGGTCTCGCTTCTTCTCCTGCTCGCCCTGGTGGTGCCCGAGACGGTCTTCGGGCTTCGCGCGGCCCGCCCCGGATTTGTGTGCCCCGACGCCACCGACGAGGACGGCGACGCAGACGAGGAAGGTGACGCGGACGAGGAAGGTGACGCGGACGAGGAAGGTGACGACGCGGCGGGCACGCGGCACGCCGCCTCACGCACCGGGAGTCAGCTCGTCGGACTGTGAAACGCTCACCGGTTCACGGAGACCAGCCCCGCCTCGTAGGCGATGATCACCAGTTGGACGCGGTCCCGGGCGTCCAGCTTGGACAGGAGGCGGGTGAGGTACGTCTTCGCCGTGGCCACGCTGATGAAGAGCTGTTCGGCTATCTCGGTGTTGGAGAGCCCGGTGCCGACCAGGGTCAGGACCTCGCGTTCGCGGCCCGTTATCGCCGTCAACTCGCGCCGCTTGTGCGCCTGTTCGGGGCGGGCGGTGATGTCCTGGATCAGACGTCGGGTGACGCTGGGGGCGATGAGCGCGTCCCCGGCGGCCACGACGCGTACCGCCCCGATGATGTCGTCCAGCGCCATGTCCTTGACCAGGAAGCCGGACGCACCCGCACGGAGCGCCCCGTACACGTAATCGTCGTCGTCGAAGGTGGTGAGCATGATGATCTTCGAGGCGCCGGGGCCGGCCGTGATCCGGCGCGTCGCCTCGATCCCGTCGGTGCCCGGCATACGGATGTCCATCACGACGACGTCCGGGGCGAGTTGCCCGGCCAGGGTCACCGCTTCGTCGCCGTTCGCGGCCTCCCCCACCACCTCCAGGTCCTCGATGTCGGCGATCACCATGCGAAGCGCCGTGCGGATGAGTTGCTGGTCGTCGGCCAGCACCACGCGGATCGTCATCGCGCTCCCACCTGGACCGGAACCGGGAGGCGGGCGGTCACCCGGAAGCCGCCCCCGGGGCGCGGTCCGGCCGCGAACTCGCCGTGCAGCAGGGCGACTCGCTCGCGCATGCCGATCAGGCCGAAGCCGGTGTCGGTGCTGCTGCCCCGGCCCCGCCCCTCGTCGCTGACTTCGAGGGAGATCTCCTCGTCGCGGTAGTCCACGCTCACCCGGCAGGCGGTCGTACCCGCGTGGCGTACGACGTTGGTGATCGACTCCTGGACGATCCGGAACGCCGACAGGTCGATGTCCGGGGGGAGTTCGCGGCGCTCCCCCCGCCGGCACACGTCCACCCGTACGCCCGCTGCCGTCGTCGCGGCCGCCAGCCGGTCGAGGTCGGCGAGCCCCTCGGCGGGGCGCAGCCGGTCCGCCGCCGAGGCAGCGGACCGGGGTTCCTGGTCCGCGGCACGGTCCACCCGATCCGCCTGCCGCAGGGCGACCAGCATCCGTCGCAACCCGGCGAGAGTCTCCCGGCCCGCCGTCTCCACCGCCGTCATCGCCTCGCCCGCGGCGTCCGGCTGGGTGTGCACGACGCGGGCCGCCGCGCCCGCCTGGAGGGCGATGATGCCGATGCTGTGCGCGACCATGTCGTGCATCTCGCGGGCGATGCGCAGCCGTTCGTCGCCGACGGCCTGACCGGCGGCCTGGACGCGCAGTTTCTCCGCGTACACGCGGGTGCGGTGGGAGGCGTCGCCGAGCAGCCAGGCCACGACGGCCGTCAGCGCGACGGCGAGCTCGGCCGACACACCGATTCCCCAGCCGGCCAGCAGTCGTACGGTCAGCCAGGCCACCAGCATGCCGAGCGCCATGGAGACCGCGGTGACCCCCGTACGGCGCGGGCGGGCCGCCGCGATGAAGTAGAGAGCGACGTCGACCGCGACGAACTGGGCCAGCGGGATCGCCCCCGCGGCCAGGTTCATGGTCGCCAGGCCCGCGGCCGCGAGCTGCATCGCGAGGGCCTTCAGCGGCCGTCGCGTCAGCAGCAGGCCGCCCGCCACCGCCAGCGCCGTGGCCAGCGCGAGGATCACCAGTCCGTCCCACCGGTAGAACTGAACCGCGGCGTACTCGTCCGGTGTCTCCTCGCCGGGGAGCCTGATGCGCGCGAGGAACGTGAACACGGCGCTCGCGCACCAGGCCAGGGCCACCCAGGCACCCGGCGGCACGCGCTTGAGCAGCGGAAGCGGCGGCGTGACATGCATGCGCCGATCGTAGGCTCGCGCGACCGGCAGGGCATCGGCCCGCGGACGTACACCCCAGGTCGACACCGCCCCACGGGAGTGTCCGCGCCGGGCCGATGCCCCGGGACCGCCCCCGGCGAGACGGTGTTCCGCGTGATCGAAGTCAACGAACTGACCAAACGCTACGGCGACACCACGGCCGTACGGCGACTGACCTTCCAGGTGCGCCCAGGGCACGTCACCGGGTTCCTCGGCCCGAACGGCGCGGGCAAGACGACGACCCTGCGCATGCTGCTCGGCCTCATCGCCCCGACCGGTGGCACCGCCACCATCGGCGGACGCCCCTTCCGGGAACGGCCGCGCGGACTGCGGCACGTCGGCGCGCTGCTCGACGCGGGGGACGTGCACGGCGGGCGCAGCGCGCGGGCCCATCTGTCGGCCCTCGCGCGCGGCAACCGGATCCCTCACGGGCGGGTGGACGAGGTGTTGGCGGAGGTGGGGCTGTCGGGGGCGGCGGCCCGACGCCGGGTCGACGGGTTCTCGCTCGGTATGCGGCAACGGCTCGGCATCGCGACGGCGTTGCTCGGCGATCCGCCGGTGCTGATGTTCGACGAGCCGCTCAACGGGCTCGATCCGGAAGGTGTGTTGTGGGTGCGGGGGCTGTTTCGGCGACTGGCCGCCGAGGGCCGTACGGTCTTCGTCTCCAGCCACCTGATGTCCGAAATGGAGAACACCGCGGATCAGTTGATCGTCATCGGGCGGGGTGAGCTGATCGCCGCGGAGAGCGTGGCGGAGTTCGCGGCGCGCGGCACCCGGCTCACGGTGACGGTGCGTACGCCGGACACCGACCGGCTCACAGCCGTGCTGTCCGCCGAGGGGGCCGCCGTGGCGCCCTACGACGAGCGGACCCTCAAGGTGACCGCCCTGAGCGCGGCGCGCATCGGTGAACTCGCCTTCCACCACCGGATCCTGCTGGAAGAACTGACCCCGCAGGCCGCCTCCCTGGAGACGGCCTTCATGGAACTGACCACCGACAGCGCCGAATTCCTGGCCGGAGACTCCCGATGACAACCATCGCTCTTCCCGCCCCCCGGTTCACGGACCTCCTGGCCGCCGAGTGGATCAAGTTCCGCTCGCTGCGCTC
Organism: Streptomyces sp. NPDC058246; assembly: GCF_042881985.1. Lineage (NCBI taxonomy): Bacteria > Bacillati > Actinomycetota > Actinomycetes > Kitasatosporales > Streptomycetaceae > Streptomyces > Streptomyces sp. NPDC058246. Next base: position 65,262 of record NZ_JBHVWZ010000036.1, read on the forward strand.
GACGTACTGGGCGCTCGGCGCCGGCGCCCTGGCGGTCATCGCCTTCAACGCGAACGCGGCACGGGTGGACGCGACCGACTATCCCAGGTTCAACGAGCAGATGCGGCTGCAGATGGACCACTTGGCGCTGCGCGACGCCTTCACCGACGGATCGGCGATGATCCTGATCCTCGCGGTGGCGAGCATCGGGGCCATCACGATCGTGGGCGAGTACTCGACGGGCCTGGTCCGTACGACGTTCGCGGCCGTTCCGGACCGCCGGGCCCTGATGGCGGCGAAGGTGACCCTGGTGACCGCGGTCATGACGGTCTACGGCGCGCTCGTCGCCGGTGCCTCCTTCGCCGCGACGCAGGCCATCCTCGACACCCGTGCCGCCGGTGTCACGCTCTCCCACCCAGGCGCCCTCCGCGTCGTCGCGGCCTCCGCGCTGCTCGCCCCCGTCTGCGCTCTCGCGGGCATGGCCCTGGGCGCGCTGATCCGGCACAGCGCCACCGCGATGGTCGCCACCACCGCCGTACTCCTCCTGATCCCCGCCTTCATCACCGACCGCTACGGGTGGACGGCCGCCGTCAAGCACGCCCAGCCCGTCAACGCCTGGACCCGCCTGACCGACATCGCCTTCGGCCACGACCCCTTCACCCTGACCCCGCCCCATCCGGCGACGGTCACGGGCGCCTGGGTCACCTTCGCCGCATGGGCGGCGGTGTCGGCGGTCGTCGCGGTGGTGGCGGTGGACCGGCGGGACGTGTGACGGCCCCTTCCTTCAGCCGAAGTCGCCGAAGCGGCGTACGTAGCGGCGCTGCCACGGTGTCTCCACGGCGTGGCGGTCGTAGTGGTGGCGTACGTACGCCACTGCCTCCTGCGGTGGTACCCCGTCGAGGACGGCCAGGCAGGCCAGCGCCGTGCCGGTGCGGCCCCGGCCGCCGCCGCAGGCGATCTCGACGCGGTCGGCGGGGGTCCGCCTCCAGGCCTCGGTGAGTACCGTCCGGGCCTCACCCCGGTCGGCGGGGAGCCGGAAGTCCGGCCAGCGCAGCCAGTGGGCTTCCCAGGGGACTTCGGGGGGCCGCTTGCCGAGCAGGTACACGGCGTACGTGGGTTCCGGGGCGTCGGCCGGGAGCGGCCGCCGTAGGGCCCGGCCCCGCACCAGCCTGCCGGAGGGCAGGCGCAGTACACCGGCGTCACTCGGGTCCCAGGTCTCGGTCATGTTTTTTCGCCCCCTCCGCCCCTGCCCGTCCCCTACCCGGGGGCTCCGCCCCCGCACCCCCGTATCGCGCTTCGCGCTCGTCCTCAAACGCCGGACGGGCTGAAAAGCGTCCCTCAGCTCACCCCCCGCGACTCCTGTGCCGCCCTCGCCTCGATTCCGCGGAAATGGTCCGCCATCGCGCGCTGCGCGCCCTCGACGTCGCGGGCACGCAGCGCCGTGACGATGTCGCGGTGGCGGCGGACGGTCACCTCGGGGGCGGGGTCGTCGGTCCAGCCGCGGACGCCGGCGACGCGGCGGAAGACGGTCCAGAAGGCGCCGAGGAGCTGCGGGACGAGGGCGTTGCCGAGGGAGGCGTACAGCAGCTCGTGGAAGCGGCGGTCGAGTTCGGGGAAGGGGCGGCCCTCGCGGCCCGCCGCTTCCATCTCGGCGACGACCGACTCCAGTTGGTCCAGCTCCGCCTCGGAGAGCGTCGCCGCGACCCGACGGATCAGCCCCTCCTCCAAGACCTCGCGGACCTGGAGTATCTCCGCGAGCGCGCCCGTCTCGTCGTCCGGCCCGGCGAGCGTACGGAAAGTGAGGCCGTCGACGAGCGGGGTCAGCGAGGCCTGGCCGACGTACGTGCCGTAGCCGTGTCTGATCTCGACTATGTCGAGCGCCTGGAGTGCTTTGAGGGCCTCACGGACGGAGTTGCGGCTCACACCGAGGTCGGTCATCAGCTCGGTCTCGGTGGGCAGCGGCGCCCCGGCCGGGAGCTTGCGGTCGAGGATCAGCTGCATGACCTCGGCCTGGATCTGGCTGCTCACCCGGCGCTCGGACCGACGCCGGTTCCCGGTCTCCTCAGACATGCGCCGCATCGTACGCTCGCTGGACATCCGACGTCCCACCTCCGGACTGATTAAACGCCAACTGCCGTCAACTGCCCCTGTTTCACACCGCCATTGGTCGCACCTCTGGAAGATACGCCATTCGTGTGCGATCCCTTGACCCCCTCCACGCCCCCTCCTATGGTCACGCTGCCCCCTATGACGTAGGACGTCGTATCTCCCCCCATCACTCCTGCTGGAGGAACCGTGCGCGACGTGACCGACACTCCGGCGCTGCACCGCCGGTCGTTCCTGAAGTACACCGGCGCCCTGGGTGCGGCCGCCGCCCTCTCCTCGTCGCTGGCCGCCTGCTCGTCCGGGCCGGAGTCCACGAACGACACCGGCGGCGGTGGCACCGGCAAGAACGCCACCCTGACGGCCGTCATCGGCTACGGGAACGACGGCAGCTGGGATCCGACACAGACCGCGTCCGCCTTCTGCATGGCCGCGAACAACCACATCTACGAGGGTCTGCTCGACACCGACCCGATCTCCCGCGAGCCGTACGCGGCCCTGGCCACCGAGGTGCCGTCCGATCTCAGCGGCACGTCGTGGAAGTTCACGCTGCGCGCGGGCGCGAAGTTCCACGACGGGAAGCCGGTCACCGCCGACGACGTGGTCTTCGTCTTTGACCGCATTCTCGACCCGAACACGCAGACCCTCGCCAAGGGCTTCTTCGCCGGCTGGCTGAAGGAGGTCAGGAAGATCGACGCCCAGAACGTCGAGCTGGTGCTGAAATTCCCCTTCCCCGAAGGGGTTTCGCGGCTCACCCTCGCGAAGGTCATGCCGAAGCACGTCTTCTCCCGGCCCGGTGCCTGGGACGACGCGATCAAGGGCAAGGCGGTCGGCTCGGGGCCGTACCGGCAGACCGCGCATCACCCGAAGTCGAACACCACCTTCGAGGCGTTCGCCGACTACAACGGCCCGCGCAAGGCGGCCTTCAAGAAGATGAACTGGCTGACCATAGTGGATGCCGCACCCCGCGTCGCGAAGATCTCGGGGGCCGGCGCGGGCGCGCAGATCGCCGACAACATCCCGTACGCCAATATCGGTCAGCTCAAGAGCGGCGGCATGACCGTCCAGGGCGGCGCGGGCATGAACAACCTCTTCCTCATGTTCAACACCCAGCACAAACCCTTCGACGACGTGCGGGTCCGGCAGGCGCTGCACTACGCCATCGACACCGGCAAGATGGTCGAGGTCGCCCTGAAGGGACACGGAAAGCCGTCGTCCTCCTTCCTCAACGAGGGCAACCCCTCCTACCGGCCCGCGAAGACCGTCTACTCCTACGACCCGGAGAAGGCGAAGAAGCTCCTCAAGGAGGCCGGGGTCAAGGGGCTGAAGATCGAGATCCTGTCGGTGAACGTCAGCTGGATCGTCGACTGCCTGCCGACCATCAAGGCGTCCTGGGACGCGATCGGTGTGCAGACCACGCTCTCGCCGCAGGAGACGACGGCCGTGTTCACCAAGATGGACCAGAAGCAGGACTACCAGGTCGTCGCGGCCGCCTCGAACCCGAACCAGTTCGGGCTGGATGCCGACCTGATCATGCACTACAACTACGGGCCGCAGAACCTCTGGATGGGCTACGCCCGCTGGGCCGGCGACCCCGTGGCGAAGAAGCTCTTCAAGGACATGGACCAGGCGACGCGGGAGCCGGACGCCGACAGGAAGAAGACGATGATCCAGGACTACATCGACATCGTCGCCGAGCAGGCCGTGCTCTACCCGGTCGTGCACAACGAGCTGATGACGGCGTGGAACCCGAAGAGGCTCACGGGGATAAGGGCACAGCCCTACCCGGGCATCAACCTGCTGCAAGCCAAGTGGGTCTAGGCGACGAAGGAGTCCGTACGTGGTCGCCATCGCCAGGATCCTGCTGCGTCGCGTCGCGCTGCTCGTGCCGCTGATGCTCGGGATCGTGCTGTTCGTCTTCCTCGTGATGCGGTTCTCGGACGTCGATCCGGCGTCGGCGTTCTTCCAGGGCGCCAATCCGACCCCGCAGCAGCTGCACGACTTCCGGGAGCAGAACGGGCTCCTGGACCCGCTGCCGGTGCGCTACGTCCAGTTCGTGGGCGACCTGCTCCACGGCGACCTGGGCACCAGCGCGCTGACCAGGGGGTCGGTGCTCGACCAGGTCACCACCGCGCTGCCGCTCACCCTCCAGCTCACCTTCCTGGGGCTCGGCGTCGCGGTGGTGCTCTCGCTGCTCGGCGGGGTCACCGCCGCGATCTACCGCGACCGGCTGCCCGACCAGATCATCCGTGTCGTCTCGCTCACGGGGGTCGCGGCGCCGGGATTCTGGCTGGCGCTGCTGATGATCCAGTATCTGGCCGTCGACCAGGGCTGGTTCCCGACCGGCGGCTACATCAACCCGGCCGACTCGCTGACCGGCTGGCTGAAGACCATGGCCCTGCCCGCGCTCGCGCTCTCCCTCCCGGTCGCCGCCCAGCTCACCCGGATCGTGCGGACCTCCGTGGTGGAGGAGCTGGACAAGGACTACGTGCGGACGGCGATCGGCAGCGGATTGCCGCCACGGGTGGTGGTCGGGCGGAACGTCCTCAGGAACGCCCTGATGAACCCGCTGACCGTGCTGGGACTGCGCGTCGGGTATCTCCTCGGCGGCGCGGTCGTCATCGAGACGATCTTCTCCCTCCCCGGGATGGGCAAGTTGATGATCGACGCGGTGAAGAACGGCGACCCGGCCGTCGTCCAGGGTGTCGTCCTGACCACGGCCACCGGCTTCGTCGTCGTGAACCTCGTCATCGACATCCTCTATCTGCTCGTCAACCCGCGCCTGCGGGAGGTGACCTGATGTCCCTACCGAGGAAAGCGAGCTGATGTCACTACCGAGGGAAGCGACCTGATGTTCACGCGCCAGAGCCTGACCGAGGCTCTCTCCCGGCCCGGTGTCCGGCTGCGCGCCTGGCGTCGGCTGCCGCTGCTGTCGAAGGCCGCCGTCTGCTTCCTGGCCGTGGTCGGGCTGGTGGCCCTGCTCGCGCCGGTGCTCGCCCCGCACGACCCGCTCGACCAGCAGGCGCCGGTGGACGGCACCGGACACCCGTCCGCCGGTCACTGGATGGGGCAGGACAGCCTCGGCCGGGACATCCTCAGCCGGCTGATGTACGGCGCCCGCTGGTCGCTGGCGATCGGTCTGGGCGCCACCGCGCTCGCCCTCGTCGTGGGAGCGCTTCTCGGCGCGGTCGCGGCGACCTCCCGCAAGGCGGTCGACGAGACGCTGATGCGCTGCCTGGACGTGGTGATGGCGTTCCCCGGCATTGCGCTGGCCGCCGTCCTGGTGGCCGTGTTCGGCGGCGGCATCACCGTGCTGATCTGCGCGATCGCGTTCCTGTTCACGCCGCCGGTCGCCAGGGTCGTCCGGGCGAACGTCCTCGACCAGTACGGCGAGGACTATGTCACCGCCGAGCATGTGATCGGCGCCCGCACCCCGCACATCGTCCTCAAGCACGTGGCCATCAACTGCGCCGCCCCCGTGCTGGTGTTCTGCACCGTGCAGGTCGCGGAGGCCATCGTCTTCGAGGCGTCGCTGTCCTTCATCGGCGCGGGCGTACGACCCCCGGACCCGTCCTGGGGCAGTGTCATCGCGGACGGCAAGAACATGGTGCTGACGGGCGGCTGGTGGGCGACGGTCTTCCCGGGCCTGCTGATGCTGATCACCGTCCTGTCGCTGAACATCCTCTCGGAGGGCGTCTCGGACGCGTGGGCGGCACCGGCGGCCAGGGACGTGGCCGTACCCGCGAAGGAGGACCGCCTCGAAGCACCGGAGCCGGGCAGCGGGAAGGTCCTGGAACTGCCGGGCCTGACCGAGGCCGCCGCGCGCCTGCGTGCCCGGGCCCGCCCGCTTCCCAGCGGTCAGCCCGTCCTCGCCGTCGAGAACCTGGCCATCGGCTTCGACGCCCGGCACGCGGGGGTGGACATCGTCGACGGCATCAGCTTCGAGGTGCAGCCGGGTGAGGTGCTGGGCCTGGTCGGCGAGTCCGGCTGCGGCAAGTCGCTGACGGCGCTGACAGTGATGGGCCTGGAGCCGAAGGGGGCCCGGGTGCGCGGCCATGTCCGGTTCGGCCCGCGGCAGTTGATCGGCGAGCCGATGCGCGTACGGCGCCGGCTGCTGGGCCACGAGATGGCGATGATCTACCAGGACGCGCTGTCGTCCCTGAACCCGGCGATGACCATCCGGGCCCAGCTGAAACAGGTCGTACGACGGGGCGGGAAGCGCTCCCCGGCCGAACTGCTCGAGCTGGTCGGCCTGGACCCCGAGCGCACCCTGCGCAGCTACCCGCACGAGCTGTCCGGCGGCCAGCGACAGCGCGTCCTGATCGCCATGGCCCTGTCCCGCAGCCCCAGGCTGATCGTCGCCGACGAACCGACGACGGCCCTGGACGTGACGGTCCAGGCGCAGGTCATGGAGCTGCTGCTGCGACTGCGAGCGGAGCTGGACTTCGCGCTGATCCTCGTCTCGCACGACCTGGCGCTGGTCTCGGCGGTCACCGACCGGGTGGTCGTGATGTACGGCGGCCAGATCGTGGAGACGGGCGTGACCGCCGACCTGGTGGAGGCACCGGCCCACCACTACACGCGCGGGCTGCTGGGCAGCGTGCTCTCGCTGGAGTCGGCGGCCGAGCGGATGACCCAGATCAAGGGAGTCGTGCCCTCCCCGGCCGACTTCCCGGCGGGCTGCCGCTTCGCCGACCGCTGCCCGATGGCGAGCGTGCTGTGCCGTACGACGGCGCCGGACCTGGTCGGCACCTCCGCGCACACGGCGGCCTGCCACCACCCGGCGGTGGACCTGGGAATCACGGACGGCGGGGGCGCGGTCGCGCTGGCCGATCCCAACGGAAGCGAAGGGGCCGTCACGTGAACGCGCTGGTGCAGCTGTCCGACGCCCACGTCGTCCACAAGGCGCGCAGCGGCGGCCTGTTCACCCGGGACAAGGTGTACGCCCTCACCGGCGCCGACCTCGCCGTCGCGCCCGGCGAGACGGTCGGCGTCGTCGGCGAGTCCGGCTGCGGCAAGTCGACGCTCGCGAAGGTGCTGGTGGGTGTGCAGCGGCCGACGTCCGGCACGGTGACCTTCGGCGGCCGCGACCTGTGGTCCCTGAAGCCGGACGAACGGCGCAGGGCCGTCGGCAGCAGCACGGGCATGATCTTCCAGGACCCGTCGACGGCCCTGAACCGCCGGCTGTCCGTGCGCCAGATCCTGCGCGACCCGCTGGACGTGCACCGGCGCGGCACACCTCCCGAACGAGCGGAGCGGGTCAGGGAGTTGATGTCACTCGTCGGCCTGCCCCGCGCCCTCGCGGAAGCCCTGCCCGGCCAGCTCTCCGGCGGCCAGCGACAGCGCGTCGCCATCGCCCGGGCCCTCGCGCTGGACCCGGACCTGGTGGTGGCCGACGAGCCGACGAGCGCGCTGGACGTGTCGGTCCGCGCCCAGATCCTCAATCTCCTCCTGGACCTCAAGGAACGCCTCGGCCTGGCCCTGGTGTTCGTGTCGCACGACATCCAGACGGTACGGCGGATGAGCGACCGGGTGATCACGATGTACCTCGGCCGGATCGTGGAGGAGGCACCGGCCGACGAGGTCACCGACCGCTCCCGGCACCCGTACACCAGGGCGCTCTTCTCGGCGACCCCCGGCCTCCTCGACCCCATCGACCCGATTCCCCTCGTGGGCCCGGTCCCCTCGGCGACCCGGCCGCCGAGCGGCTGCCCGTTCCGCACCCGCTGCTGGAAGGCGGACGAGGTGTGCGCGTCCTCGATGCCCGGCTTCACGGCCGCGTCGGCCCCGGATCACCGCTTCCGGTGTCACCATCCTGTGGAGGAGGGCCAGTCGACGCGCGCCCTGGTCGCGCAGGCCGAGTCCGCCGCGCTGTCCGCCCCGGCCACCGCCATGGCCGACGTACCGTCCCAGCAGCACATCCGGGAGCCTTCATGACGATCCCCACCCCGCTGACCGGTGTCGTACCGCCCGTCTGCACCCCCCTGACACCGGAACGCGAGGTGGACGTCCCCTCACTCATCAGGCTCGTGGACCATCTGGTGGACGGCGGGGTGCACGCCCTGTTCGTCCTCGGCTCGACCTCCGAGGTGGCGTATCTGACGGACCCGCAGCGCAGGCTGGTGGTGGAGACGGTCGCCGGCCACGTCGCCGGACAGCTCCCCGTCCTCGCGGGCGCGATCGACATGACGACGCCACGGGTACTCGCCCACGTCTCGGCCGTCACGGCGGCGGGCGCGGACGCGGTCGTCGTCACGGCCCCCTTCTACACCCGGACCCACCCGGCCGAGATCGCCCGGCACTTCCGCCTGATCGCCGCGCACTCGTCCGTGCCTGTCCTCGCGTACGACCTTCCCGCCTCCGTCCACACCAAGCTGAGCGCCGAACTGGTCCTGGAGCTGGCCGCGGACGGCGCCCTCGCCGGGCTCAAGGACTCCAGCGGCGACCTCGGCGGCTTCCGCGCCGTCGTCACCGGCGCGCGCGCCCACCCCGACATCACCGGTTTCACCCTTCTCACCGGCTCCGAGGTCGTGGTCGACTCGGCGCTCGCCCTCGGGGCGGACGGGGCGGTGCCCGGGCTCGGGAACGTGGATCCGGTGGGGTACGTGCGGTTGTTCCGGCTGTGCCGGGAGGGGGACTGGGAGCGGGCGCGGGCCGAGCAGGAACGACTGTGCGCGCTGTTCGACATGGTGGGGGTCGGGGACCCCGCCCGGATGGGCGGCAGCTCTTCCGCCCTCGGGGCCTTCAAGGCGGCGCTGTATCTACGGGGTGTCATCGACTGCCCGGCGACCGCCGAGCCCCAGGTGCCCCTGTCGGAGGGGGAGATCGAGCGGGTGGGGAAGTACCTGGCGGCGGCCGGATTGTCGTAAGGCCTTCTTCGCCCCCGCGCCCCTGGATAGGGGCGCGGGGAACTGCGCGAACGGGGTCTGGGGGCGCAGCCCCCAGGTACGGGACGGGCAGGGGCGGAGGGGGCGAAAGAACCCACTACCCCAGCAGGTCGGCCACCGGCACACGCCGGAACTCGATCGTGTCGTACGGCCCGGTCGCCCCGGTCTCGTAGAGGAGACCGACTCGGCTCGCGCCGAGCTGAACCAGGTCGGAGTACGCGGCCCCCCACGAGGACAGCGTCTTCGCCTTGGTGAAGGTCACACCCCCGTCCGAGCTGCGCCAGATGGCCATCGACCGGCGCGCGGTCGGGACGGACGGCCCGGAGAAGAGGAGCGGAGCGGAAGGCCCCGACAGCTGGAGGACGCTCGCCTGCACGACGGGAACGTCGTCGAGGGTGGACTGGACGGCGTAGGGCCGGTCCAGGGTCACGCCTCCGTCACTGGAGTAGGAGTCGAGGCGATTCCCCCGGCTCGTACCGTTCTGATCACGAGAGGTGAAGTACACCCGCCCGGAGGGGAGTTCGGCCGCACCGCTCTCGTTCGCGTTGTCGACCCCGTCGTACGAGCGGTCCACGAAGCCCAGCCGCCAGCTGAGCCCACCGTCGTCGCTGTAGAGATCGTGCGCGCCGTAGTACTTGGGCTCCTGCCCGGTGTCGGCGGAGCCGAGGGGCGGAGCGGCGGAATGGTTGGCGGGAACGACCAGGCGGCCGGCGTGCGGTCCGCGGCGGAGCGCGATCGCATGGCCGGGGCCCGTGGCGTACCACCGCCAGCCGGGCGGCTTCACCTCCGCCGTGATGTCGCGCGGAGCGGAGAAGTGCCGGCCGTCGTCGCGGCTGGTCTGGACGAAGACGCGACGGCTCTGCTCGGGCGTGACCTCGCCCCGCATGATCTGCGCCTCGGTGACCGCACCGCTGTTGTAGGACGTGAGCAGGACGATCCGTCCGGTCTTCGGGTCCACCACCGGCGCCGGGTTGCCCCGGGTGTCGCCCTTGCCGGACGCGACGACCCGCATCGGCCCCCATGTACAGCCGCCGTCGGAGGAGCGTCGGAGGACGACGTCGATGTTGCCGGTGTCGCCCGCGCCGCTGTGTCTCCCCTCGGCGAAGGCGAGCACCGTGCCGGCGCGGGTCGTGACCGTCGCCGGGATGCGGTACGTGTCGTAGCCGGACTCGCCCGCCGTGTACGGCACGGAGGACGTGCAGCCCCGGGTGGCGAGCGGCGCGCCCGACGCGGTGCCCGTGGCGGTGAACGCCGTGAGGGCGGTGAGAAGTCCTGCGGCCGCCGCCCACGCGACCCTGCGACTCGTGACAGTCATGGCACTCCCTAACTCCCCTGGACCGGGACAGAGGTGGACATGGGACGTGTGACATGGGATGTCCAGGAGAAGCTAGTGTGCCCGCGATGACGCCACAATATCCGTGCGTGCGCGGCGTGTTGATGGTGCGTCAGTTGTTCGGCCGTTCAGCCGAATGCGCCGGGAGTGACGAGCCCCGACTCGTAGGCCACGATCACCAGCTGGGCCCGGTCGCGGGCACCCAGCTTGCCCATGATGCGGCTGACGTGGGTCTTCGCGGTGAGCGGGCTCAGGCCCAACTCCCCGGCGATCTCCGTGTTGTTGAGGCCGCGCGCGACCAGCGTGAGCACCTCGCGCTCCCGTTCGGAGAGCCCCTCGGGGCCGCCCGCGGCGAGTGCGGGAACCGACGGGCTGCGCAGGAAACGGGCGATCAGGCGGGCCGTCGGCCCCGGTGACAGCAGCGCGTCCCCGGCGGCCACCGTACGAATGGCGTCGAGGAGCTCCGCGGGCCTGGTGTCCTTCACCAGGAAGCCGGAGGCGCCCGCGCGCAGCGCCTCCGCGATGTACTCGTCGGTGTCGTAGGTGGTGAGGACCAGGACCCTGACCCCGGCCAGCTCCTCGTCGGCCGCGATCAGCCGGGTCGCCTCGATACCGTCCAGGTCGGGCATGCGGATGTCCATGACGACCAGATCGGCCCGCACGCTGCGCGCCAGCTCCACGGCCTCCCGCCCGGTGGCCGCCTGCCCGACGACCTCCATGTCCCGCGCGGACTCGACGAGCATGGCGAAGGCGGCCCGCACCAGGGTCTGGTCGTCGGCGAGGAGTACACGGATGGTCATCGGGACTCACCTTCTCCGAGCCCGGCCTCAGGCCCGACCTCAAGCCGTACCTCACGCACGGGCGCGGGCGCGGGCGCCAGCTCGGGCGCGGAATCCGAGCGACGTGCGGTGCCGGATTCCCGGACGCCGTCCCGTACGACTTCCCCCACGCCATCCTGCACGACTTCCCCCAAGCCCTCCGGCACGACTTCCCGCCCCGCCCCCTGCCCAGGGACCCCTGCCCTCAACGGCAGCACCGCCCACACCCCGAACCCCCCGCTCTCCCGCACCCCGGACTCCAGCGTCCCGCCCACACTACGAGCCCGCTCCCGCATCCCCACGAGCCCGAAGCCGGGGGTGCCGCCCGCGTCGCCGACGCCGTCGTCCGTGACCGTCACCCGCAGGGCCCAGCCCTCCGCCCGCAGGGCCACGCGGACGGTCACGTCGGGGCCCGCGTGCCGTACCGCGTTGGTGAGCGCCTCCTGGACGATCCGGTAGGCGGCGGCGCCCACGGCGGAGGGGACGTCGGCCGTGGCCACCGCGAGGTCCGTCTCCACCTCGGCACCCGCGGTGCGTGCCGCCGCCACCAGGTCCGGTACGCCGTCGAGGCCGGGCAGCGGCCCGCGCCCGTCGCCCCCCGCGCTCCCGTACTCGGAGGCGCGCAGCACCTCCAGCGTGGTGCGCAGTTCACCGCGCGCGGAGCGGCAGGTCTCGGAGATGTCGTCGAGGGCCTGGGCGACCGCCTCGCGGTCGAGGCGGTCGGGGTCGGCGGTCAGGACGTGCGCGGCGACGGAGGTCTGGACGCCGATGAGGGTGATGCTGTGGGCGAGCAGATCGTGCAGGTCGCGGGCGATGCGCAGGCGTTCTTCGGCGACCCGGCGGCGCGCCTCCTCCTCGCGGGTGCGCTCCGCGCGTTCGGCGCGTTCGACGACCGAGGCGATGTACTGCCCGTGCACCCGCACGTACACGCCGAGGACGATGAACGCCACGATCCAGCCGGTGACGCGCACCGCCTGGGTGCCCTCGGAGGTGCCCTGTCCGAACTTGACGGCGAGCATGATGCCGACGACGCCGACGCCGACCACGAGCGAGCGCAGCGGGCGACCCGTCACGGCGACGGTGAACAGCGCGACCATCGAGACGGGCAGCGGCGCGGTGTGGTCGTAGTCGAGCGCGTGGTACGGGCCGACGCAGGCGACGAGGGCGAGGAACGAGGTGAGCGGGGCGCGGCGCCGCCACACACCCGGGACGTGCGCGGCGATCAGGAGGGTCCAACCGAGCGCGTCCGGCCGACGGCCGTCGGTGCCGACCGTGAGCGCGACGCTCACGTCGACGGCCAGCAGCACGGCGGCGAGCAGCGCGTCCTGGCGCAGGACCCGCGCGGGGCCGGCGTTCCCCCGGTGCGCGAGGCCCGCGAGCAGCAGCATGCGTGTGACGTCCACCGGTTCATCCTCCGTGACGAGGCGCCCCTCCGGGAGGGAGGGGCGCCCACCTACCGTTCAGGCGACAGGGACGCTGTTCGGGCGACAGGGACGGGTTCCCGTTCAGGCGACCGGGACGGGTTCCTTCTGCCGCGGCTCGGGCGGCTGCCCCGCCGGCTCCCGCGACAGCCGGCCCGGCCACCACATCCTGCGCCGCAGCGCCACACTCGCGCTGGTCACCAGGTACGTCCGGACGAGGAAGGTGTCGAGCAGGACCCCGACAGATATCACGAAACCGAGCTCGACGAGCTGCACCAGGCCCATGTTGGTCAGGACCGCGAAGGTCGCGGCGAGGACCAGACCGGCCGAGGCGATCACACCGCCGGTGGTCCGCAGCGCGGTCAGCGCGGCGGCGACCGGTTCGGCACCGGACAGTGACTCCTCCCGCATCCGGTGCATCAGGAAGATCCCGTAGTCGACGCCGAGGGCGACCAGGAAGACGAAGGAGAGCAGCCCGAGTCCCGGATCGGTCCCGCCGAAGCCGAAGAGGGACCCGAAGACCAGGCCGCCGATGCCGAGCGCGGCGCCCCACACGGCGATCACGGCGGCGACCAGCAGCAGCGGGGCGACCAGGCTGCGCAGGAGCGCGATGAGGATCAGCAGCACGGAGGCGAGCACGATCGGTACGACGACGAGCCGGTCGCGGGCGTTGGTGTCCTGGAGGTCGATCTGCTGGGCACTCGCGCCACCGACGTACGAGCCCGAGCCCTTGAGATCGTCCCGTAGCGACGTGATCGTCGCGGTCTCGGCCGCCGACTGCGGCGCGCCCTTCGCCGTCACGGAGATCTCCGTCCAGCCGTCACCGCTGCGCCCCCGTGCGGCGCTCGCGACGCCCTGCTGTCCGCGCACCGCGGCCAGGGTGGCGTCGGCCCGACCGGTGGGGGTGATCACGGTGATCGGCTGGGTGCCCTGGCCCGGGTAGGCCTTGGCGAGTGTCTCGATCGCGGCGACCGAGTCGGGCGTGTGGACGAAGGAGTCCTGCTGCTTGAGCGAGCCGGGCAGGTTGAGCGCGCCCAGGGCGAGCGCCCCGAGCAGGACGGCGCCGCCGGCGAGGACGGCGTACGGCCGGCGTCCGGCGGAGGACCCCATCGCGGCGAACAGGCTCCGCCGCTGCTTGGGCGCGCTGCCGTAGGCGGGCACGAGCGGCCAGAACACCCGGCGCCCGAGCAGGACGAGGACGGCGGGCAGCAGGGTGAGCATGGCGACGAGCGCGCACAGGACGCCGACCGTGCCCATCGGTCCCATGCCCCGGCTGCTGTTGAGGTCGGCGGCGAGCAGGCAGAGCAGTCCGGCGGCGACGGTGCCGGAGGAGGCGAGCACGGCGGGCCCGCAGCCGCGCAGGGCCTCCCGCATGGCGTCGTACGGCCGCTCGACGCGCCGCAGCTCCTCCCGGTAGCGGGAGATGAGGAGCAGCGCGTAGTCGGTTCCGGCGCCGAAGACGAGGATCGTCATCACGCCCGAGCTCTGGCCGGAGATGGTGGTCCCGAAGGCCTGGTGGAGGCCGTAGGCGACGCCCATGGAGAGATAGTCGGCGACGCCCGCGACGGCGAGCGGTACGAGCCACAGCAGCGGGCTGCGGTAGATGAGGATCAGCAGGACGGCGACCACGGCGACGGTGGTGTAGAGCAGCGGGCCGCCGAGCGAGTTGTAGACCTCCGCGGCGTCGGTGGCCAGCGCGCCCTGGCCGCCCACGTCGACGCTCAGGCCGTTCTCGCCGCGGGCGACGTCGCGGACGTCGTTCACGAACGCGTCCCGCTTCTTCTCGTCCGTCCCGGGCGCGGAGCTGGCGACCGGGTACATGAGCGTGGTCCCGTCGCGGGACGGGACGCCCTTGGGGGTGCCGGTGAGCGGGTTCTCCCTGGTGATCTTGGCGACCTGGCGGGCGGCCGTCGCGCGGTCGGCGGCGCTCAGCCCGCCGTCGCGGTGGTAGACGAGCACCAGCTCGGTGGTCTCGCCGCCGGGCAACTGGTCCTCGATCCTGGCCACTTGGGTCGAGTCCGCGCTCGCCGGCAGATAGTCCACGGCGCGGTCGTGCTGCACGTCCGCGAGCTTCGCCGCGAACGGTCCGACGACGGCCAGCAGGGCCACCCAGAGCGCGAGCAGCGCCCAGGGCACGGCGGCCCCCCGTCGCCGCGTACGCGTGGTCGCCGCCCGCGGTGGTTGCCTTCTCGCGCTCTGTGCGCTCTCCGGGCCCCATGACGGGGTCCTCCCCTCCTGGCCGGGTGTCTGGACAGGTACCAGACTTCCGGCGCGGAGGGCGGCACGCGTCGCGCCGGAGGGCGAGTTCGGGGCTACTCCACGGGGTGGCGCGTCGGGGGGATTACTCCCTGGGGAGTAGTCCGGGGAGCGTCACGACGGCGTACGGGCCGCCACCAGGAGCCGTGTCACGTCGTCCGAGCAGATCGTCAGGGCCGCGCCCACGGTGGCCAGGACGTCCCGCTCGGCGGGGGTGTAGGGCCCGTCGGCCAGGGCGATGCGGGCGCCCTGGAGGAGGATCGCCTCCCGGCCGGCCGGGGCGAGGTGCGGGGCCAGCGGGTCGAGGGCCTCATGGAGCTCTATGGCGAGGCTCGCGCCGCAGGGTTCGCCGAAGACCCGGCCGGTGTCGGCGGCGAGCGCCTCGACGAGGGCGGCGAGCTGGTCCTCGGTGCAGTCGTCGAAGCCGGCCGAGCGGACCGCGTCGGCGGCGGTCTCCAGGGCCGTACGGGCGCAGCTGCCGCCCGCGGCGAGTACGGCGAGGGCGACGGTGTGGACGGCGTCGCGGAGCATCGCGGAGAAGCGGGTGGTGGTGGGGTGGTCGAGGACGTCGGCGCCGTAGTGGTGACGGCAGGCGGCGCATTCGACGACGGGCCCGGTCTCGCCGCGCGGGAGAACGGGAACGCCGAGGAGGGTGAAGCGGCGACGGCCGGTGAGGCGTTGGTAGTTGCGGTCGCCTCCGCAGCCGGGGCAGAAGAACTCGCCGTCGCCGACGGTGGTCCACGCGGTACGGGTGCCCAGGATGCGGGAAACCTGAACTGCACGACCGTTTCGTCCCCATTCCGGCAGCACCGTCGCACACCTCCGTAACGCCGCGGCAACATCGCCGCGCTGGCGTGATGTTAGCCACATTGTTGATGCGGAGTCAGTACCCCGGACGAGACCCGCTCGTGACCTCCACACGGATTGGCCGGTAAACGACGCGGCTCCGTCCGCCTCGAAAGGCGGACGGAGCCGGAAAGAACCAGGTGAACGAGGTCAGCGGGCCGCGCGGTTGACGGCGGAGACGACGGCCTTCAGCGAGGCACGTGTCGTATTCGCGTCGATGCCGATTCCCCACAGAACCTTGTCGCCGATCGCGCATTCGATGTACGAGGCGGCCTGCGCGGAGGCGCCCTCGCTCATCGTGTGCTCCTGGTAGTCCAGCAGACGCACGTCGACGCCGATGGACTGCAGGGCGTCGAAGAACGCGGAGATCGGACCGTTGCCGGTACCGGTCAGGACGGTGTCCTGGCCGTCGACCGAGGCCTCGACCGTGAGCGTGTCCACGCCGTCCTTGTCGGTGGTGGACTGGCCGGTCTTGACCTGGATACGGCCCCAGGCGTTCTCGGGGTTGGGCAGGTACTCGTCCTGGAAGGTCGCCCAGATGTCCTTCGGCGTGACCTCGCCGCCCTCGACGTCCGTCTTCGTCTGGATGATCTTCGAGAACTCGATCTGCATCCGGCGCGGCAGGTCCAGCTTGTGGTCGTTCTTCAGGACGTACGCGATACCGCCCTTGCCGGACTGCGAGTTGACGCGGATGACGGCCTCGTACGAGCGGCCGACGTCCTTCGGGTCGATCGGCAGGTACGGGACGGCCCACTCGATGTCGTCGACCGTGACGCCCTTGGCGGCCGCGTCGGCCTCCATCGCGTCGAAGCCCTTCTTGATGGCGTCCTGGTGGGAGCCGGAGAAGGACGTGTAGACGAGGTCGCCGACGTACGGGTGGCGCGCGTGGACCTCCATCTGGTTGCAGTACTCCCACGTACGACGGATCTCGTCGATCTGGGAGAAGTCGATCTGCGGGTCGACGCCCTGCGAGAACAGGTTCATGCCCAGGGTGACCAGGTCGACGTTGCCGGTGCGCTCGCCCTGGCCGAACAGGCAGCCCTCGACGCGGTCGGCACCGGCCATCAGGGCCAGCTCGGCGGCGGCGACGGCCGTACCCCGGTCGTTGTGCGGGTGGATCGACAGGCAGACGTGCTCACGGCGGGACAGGTTGCGGCCCATCCACTCGAAGCGGTCCGCGTGCGTGGAGGGGGTCGAACGCTCCACCGTGGCGGGCAGGTTGAGGATGATCTCGCGGCCCGGTCCCGGCTGCCAGACGTCCATGACCGCCTCGCAGACCTCCAGGGCGAAGTCCAGCTCGGTGTCGGTGAAGATCTCGGGGCTGTACTGGTAGCCGAACTCGGTCTCCGGACCCAGCAGCTTCTCCGCGTACTCCATGACCAGCCGCGTGCCGTCGACGGCGATCTGCTTGATCTGGTCCTTGGACCCGCGGAAGACGACCCGGCGGAAGACCGGGGCGGTGGCGTTGTAGAGGTGGAGGGTCGCGCGCCTGGCGCCGACCAGCGACTCCACGGTCCGCTCGATCAGGTCCTCACGGGCCTGGGTCAGGACGGAGATCGTGACGTCGTCCGGGATCGCGCCCTCTTCCTCGATGATCGAGCGCACGAAGTCGAAGTCGGTCTGGCCGGAGGCGGGGAAACCGACCTCGATCTCCTTGTAGCCCATCTTCACCAGCAGGTCGAACATCTCGCGCTTGCGCGCGGGCGACATGGGGTCGATCAGGGCTTGGTTGCCGTCACGCAGGTCGGTGGAGAGCCAGCGGGGGGCGACGGTGATCCGGTTGTCCGGCCAGGTGCGGTCGGCGATGTCGACCTGCTCGTACTGGCCGTACTTGTGGATCGGCATGGAAGTGGCCTGCTGGCGGTTCTGGCTGTTCGCCATGGTGCGTGGGCTCCTCGTGGTGTCCGGGAAGGACGGCCGACGGCGCAACGCCAGACTCCGCGGGGAGGGGGTCGGCCTCGACTACAGGCCCTCGCCGCGGCAGCTAAGGAGAAGCAGCCCGAAACGCATGATGCTCCGCAGCCTAGCCGAGCCGTGCTCCGTGCGGGGGGCTGTATCAGTATGCGGGATCGCGAGCCCGAAAGGAACAAAAGGTGCAAAAAGGTGGGCCATACCACCCTCGCCCCGCTCCCGAGGCTCCTTATCGCCGCATTTCACCAATCATGGTTGCAGGTAGTGACAGTGACATAACTCAGTGCAAGGGTGCCGGGCATGACGACCAACGGGGGCTTCGAGCCCGTCTTCTGCACCATCGTTCCGCCCCATGTCCTCGACAAGCTCGCCCAGCACGAGGACCCCGCGCTCGCCGGTCCGGCGCGCCAGACCCTGGAGCGCGACGCCTACGAGCGCACCCACCGCCGGCTGACCACCGTCATCGGTGCCCCGGCCGTCGCCCCGTCCGACGCGGCCGCCACGGACAAGCCGCAGCGCACGATCTACGACGCCCGCCACCGCCAGGACCTGCCCGGCAAGAAGGTCCGCGGGGAGAGCGACAAGCCCGGCAAGGACGCCACGGTCAACCGCGCGTACGCCGGCCTGGGCGCCACCTTCGAGCTGTACCTGAACGCCTACGCCCGTCACTCGATCAACGGCGAGGGCCTGCCGCTCGACGCCACGGTGCACTTCGACGAGAACTACAACAACGCCTTCTGGAACGGCGAGCAGATGGTGTTCGGCGACGGCGACGGCGAGATCTTCCTCGACTTCACCATCCCGGTCGACGTCATCGGCCACGAGCTGACCCACGGCGTCACCCAGTACACGGCGAACCTCACCTACTTCGGCCAGCCGGGCGCGCTCAACGAGTCCATGTCCGACGTCTTCGGCTCGCTGATCAAGCAGTACACGCTCGGCCAGACCGCCGCCGAGGCCGACTGGCTGATCGGTGCGGGGCTGCTCGCCCCGCGCGTCACCGGAACGGCCCTGCGCTCCATGAAGGAGCCGGGCAGCGCGTACGACGACGACGCGCTCGGCAAGGACCCACAGCCCGGGACCATGGACGGGTACGTCCGCACCGGCCGCGACAACGGCGGCGTCCACATCAACTCCGGCATCCCCAACCACGCCTTCTACCTCGTCGCCCAGGCACTCGGCGGCCACGCCTGGGAGCGGGCCGGCCAGATCTGGTACGACGTCCTCACCGGGGGTGAACTGAAGTCCGAGGCGAGCTTCGCCGACTTCGCCAAACTCACCGTCGCGGGGGCGCGCGGCCGCTACGGCGAGGGCGAGGAGCTCCAGTCCGTGCTCAAGGCCTGGGAGCAGGTCGGGGTACCGAGCGTGTAGCGCCGGGCTGGCCCCGCCCCGCGACTCGTACTAGACAGGACCCATGCGTATTCAGGTGAGGCGCACGGGCGGGTTCGCGGGCATCGAGCGCCATGCCGAGGTGAACACCTCGGGACGCCCCGACGCCCACGAGTGGCAGGCCCTGGCCGAACAGGCGATCGCCACCGGCCGGGGCACGCCCCCGGCCGGGGTTCCGGACGGCTTCAGCTACCAGATCACGGTGGACGGGAAGACGGTGTACGCCGCCGACCCGCGCCTGACGGAGGAGCAGCGGACGCTGATCTCGAGAGTGCTGAAGGAGGGGGCCTAGGGCCGTCCGGCGGATCAAACCGCAAACGCCCCGGCCTTCTCGGGGGCGTGCCGTGAGTCGAAGTAACTCGCAGTTCATGCCAGGGCGTTGACTTCCGTTACCGTCGGTACGGATGATCGCGCGCATGGCGACGAACCCCCTCCCGCAGTTCCCGCCCGGCTTTCTCTGGGGCGTATCCACCTCGGCCCACCAGATCGAGGGGGCGGCATCCGAACGCGCCCCCTCGGTATGGGACGCGTTCACGGCGGAACCCGGCCGAATAAAGGACGGATCGAACGCGGAGGTCGCCTGCGACCACTACCACCGCTATCAGGAGGACGTCGCACTCCTCGCCGGCCTCGGAGTGGACGCCTACCGCTTCTCCATCTCCTGGCCCCGCGTGAACTCCCCCGGCGGCCTGGACTTCTACGACCGCCTGGTGGACGAACTCCGCGCCGCGGGCATCGCCCCCGTCCCGACCCTCTTCCACTGGGACCTGCCGCTGGAGCTGGACTGGCTGGAGCGGGACACTTCCCAGCGCTTCGCCGACTACGCGACCGTCGTCGCCGAGCGCCTCGGCGACCGCGTGGAGAAGTGGATCACCCTCAACGAGCCCGCCGAACACACCCTGTTGGGCCACGCGCTGGGCGCGCACGCCCCCGGCAAGCAGCTCCTGTTCGACGCGCTGCCGGTGGCCCACCACCAGCTCCTCGCGCACGGTCTCGCCGTACGGGCGCTGCGCGCGGCCGGCGTGACGGACATCGGGATCGCCAACTCGCACGGGCCGACCTGGGCGGCGTCCCGACACCCCGAGGACGTGGAGGCCGCCGACTTCTACGACCTCCTCCTCAACCGCCTCTTCGCCGACCCGCTCCTGCTCGGCCACTACCCCGAAGGCATCGGGGAGTTGATGCCCGGCGACGTCGAGTCCGACCTGAAGGTCATCGCGGAGCCGCTGGACTGGTACGGGATCAACTACTACCAGCCGACCAAGGTGGGCGCCCCCGAGGGCGCGGAGATCGAGTTCAGCGGACTCACACTCCCCGCCGAACTGCCCTTCTCCGTACGCGAACTGGAGGGCTATCCGGTCACGGACTTCGGCTGGCCGGTCGTCCCGGAGGCGCTCACCGAGCTGCTGGTCGGCTTCCACGAGCGCTACGGAGACCGGCTCCCACCCGTCGTCATCACCGAGAACGGCTGCTCGTACGACGGCATCGACGACCAGCAGCGGATCACCTTCCTGGACGGTCACGTCCGGGCGCTGCACCGGGCGCGGGAGCAGGGCGTGGACGTACGCGGCTACTTCGTCTGGTCGCTCCTGGACAACTTCGAGTGGGCGGAGGGATACGCACGCCGGTTCGGTCTCGTGCACGTGGACTACGAGACGCTGGAGCGGACCCCGAAGGCGTCGTACGCGTGGCTGCGGGACGCCCTACGGGCGCGCAGATGACCACCGAGGACCCGGACCTCGTGGCGGCGGCCGCCCTCGCCGAGCCCGTCGAGCGGGTCGGCCGCGGCTGGACCACGGCTCTCTCACTCGCCAACGGGGCGATCTGGGTGGGCTGGTACGGCCCTCTCCAGATCCTCCTCGCCTCCCAGGCGGAGGACTTCGCGCCCGGCTCAGGCATGTCGAAGGAGACGATGCTGGCGTGGGTCACCGGCGCGGGCGCCGTCGTCTCGCTGGTCGCCAACCCGCTCTTCGGCGCGCTGTCCGACCGCACGACCGCCCGCTGGGGCCGCCGTACGCCGTGGATCGTGGCCGGGGCGGCGGGCGGCGCGTTGTCCCTGCTGCTCCTGGCGGGCGCGGGCGGGGTCTGGACGATGGCGGCCGGCTGGTGCCTGGTCCAGCTGACGCTGAACGCCGCCTTCGCCGCGGTCACGGCGGCCGTCCCCGACCGGGTGCCGCGGCTCCAACGGGGTTCCGTGGGCGGCTGGCTGGGCGCGGCACAGATCCTGGGCGTGGTCGGCGGCACCGGTCTGGCGACGGTGGCGGGCGGTACGGGCGGCGGGTACGCGGCGTGCGCGGTGTTCACGCTGGTGGGCGTCCTGCCGTACGTACTCCGCTACGAGGATCTGCGGCTGCCGCCGTCGGCCCGCCCCACCTGGTCCCGCCGCTCCTTCCTGGCCTCCTTCTGGCTGAGCCCACGCCGCCACCCCGACCTCGCGTGGGCCTGGCTGACCCGCTTCCTGATCAATCTGAGCAACGCCCTCGTCCTCCTGTACCTGCTCTATTACCTGCGGGACCGCCTGCACTACGACGACCCGGAGAACGGCGTGCTGATCCTGACCGCCGTGAACGGTGTCACGCTGCTCGCCACGGTCGTGGTGGGCGGGGTGTGGTCGGACCGGGTGGGCCGCCGCAAGCCGTTCGTGATCTGGTCCGGCGTCCTGATGGCGGTGGCCACCGCGGCGCTCTCCGGCTGGCAGACCTGGCCGGGCGCGATCGTCGCGGCGGCCGTCCTCGGCGTGGGCTTCGGCGTCTTCACCTCCGTCGACTTCGCCCTGATGACGGACGTCCTGCCGAAGGCCCTGGACCGCGGGAAGGACCTCGGCGTCATCAACATCGCCAACGCCCTTCCCCAGGTCGCCGCGCCCGCGCTGGCCGCGCCGATCGTGACGTATCTGGGCGGCTACCGGGTGCTGTACCTGGTGGCGGCGGTGATCGGGCTCGCGGGGGCGATGCTGGTGGGAAGGATCAGAGGCGTGGACTGAACGGTCGCCCGCGCCCCTTTCAAGGGGCGCGGGGAACTGCGCCAACGGGGGTCTGGGGCGGAGCCCCGGATACGGGACGGGCAGGGGCGGAGGGGGCGAACAACCCAACCCGGCACCCAACTTCGGCCACTTTTGATGACCCTTGAAGGAGTCCGTCGGCTTCCCTTGCAATCGCATGCCACCCGCGCATCAATGGAACCGCACGTTCCGACGGACCGTCAGACAATCCCCGACCCACCATCCCCACATGGCAATTCCCCCACAAGGGAAGGGAACCCCGATGAGAGGCAAGCGACTCGGAATCGCCACGGCGTTAGCCGCCGGCACCCTCGCCGCGACCGGCCTGGCCTTCGCGCCGACCGCCGCGGCCGTCACCCCCCAGACGGCCACCATCAACGCGACCTGCAGCATCGGCGGCAGCGGCTCGGCCACCCTCACGGCCACCCAGAACGGCACGGCCGCGACCATCACCCTCAGCTCCACCGACATCACGGCGCCGATCGCCGTCGCCCAGGACTCGGTCAGCTCCACGCTGTCCCTGGTGAAGGCGAGCGGCGGCACGAGCGTCTTCACGGGCACGAAGAACCCGGCCATCGCCGCGGGCGGCGGTGTCACCGTAGGCCCGCTCGACGGCACGGTCGCCTCCGGCGACAGCCTGGAGGCCTACGGCGGCTCCCTGCAGATGGTGGTCTTCGGCATCACCATCACCTGCACGGCGGACGCACCGCAGTCCCCGGGCCCGTTCGTGTTCGACTGAGCCCTCGCCCGACCCCGCGCACATGAAGACCGGTGCCGCCCGCGCGCAGCGGCACCGGTCCCGCTCAGACCGTGAGACCGTCAAGCCGTCAAGCGACCGGCTGGCCGATGCCCATCAGGTTCCCCTCGCTGTCCCGGAACCAGGCACCGCGTTCACCCCGCGCGCCCTTGCTCGGGTAGTTCCCGTCGATGTCGGCGATGCCGCCCCTCGTCCGGAAGCCGGGCACGTCGACCTCCTCGAACACCACGCCGCGCCGTTTGAGCTGCGACACGGCTGTCTCGATGTCGTCGACCTCCCACGCCATCTGCGTGAAGGTGCCGGGCGCGGCTCCCATGGACCGGAACACGACGAAGTCCACGCCTCCGCACCGGTAGAGCAGCCCCCCGGGCCGTTCGTCGACGGGCTCGAGGCCGAGCTGTTCGGAGTAGAAACGGCGCGCCCGTTCCAGGTCCTGGGCCGGAAGCCTGGTCGCCACGCGTGCCCGGGCGAGGACATTGCTGTCGTCTGCGTTCATGGCACCACTGTGCCGTGCACGACGGCCGAATCCGGTGACCCCGGTCCGGCCGTGCACGACGGCCGAATCCGGTGACCCTGGCCCCGGACAGAGACCGACGGGTCTCAGAGCGCGTCGGGGCCGCGCTCCCCCGTCCGTACCCGCACCACCGTCTCCACCGGCACCGCCCACACCTTCCCGTCCCCGATCTTCCCCGTGTGCGCGGCCTTTACGATCGCGTCGATGACGGCGTCGGAGTCGGCGTCCTCGACGACGACCTCGATACGGACCTTGGGCACGAGGTCGACCTGGTACTCGGCGCCCCGGTACACCTCGGTGTGGCCGCGCTGACGCCCGTACCCACTCGCCTCCGTGACGGTCATCCCGTGCACGCCGAGTTCCTGGAGCGCGGTCTTGACCTCGTCGAGGCGGTACGGCTTGACGATCGCGGTGATGAGCTTCATGCCTGGGTGTTGACCTTCTGCGCGGTGGGGCCGGATGCGGTGGGCACGGACACGGACGACGAGACCGGGGCTCCGTGGCCCAGGACCCCGTGATCGTAGGCGCTCTCCGCGTGCACCGTAAGGTCCAGGCCGGTCCGCTCCTGCTCCTCGTCCGCCCGGAAGCCCATGACCCGGTCGATCAGCTTCCCGATGCCGTACGTGACGGCGAAGGCGTACGCCCCGACGGCGAGCACGGCGACCAGCTGCTTGCCGAGCTGGCCGAGCCCGCCGCCGTAGAGGAGCCCCTCGGTCCCGCCCGTCATCTCCTTGGCCGCGAAGACGCCGATGAGCAGTGTGCCGATGATTCCGCCGACCAGGTGGACTCCGACGACGTCCAGCGAGTCGTCGTAGTCGAGCTTGAACTTCCAGCTCACGGCGTACGAGCAGACGACACCGGCGGCGAGCCCGACGGCCAGGGCGCCGAGGAGCGAGACCGACCCGCAGGACGGGGTGATGGCGACCAGGCCCGCGACCGCGCCGGAGGCGGCGCCCAGCGTGGTGGGGTGGCCGTCGCGCCGCTGCTCCACGAAGAGCCAGCCGAGCAGACCGGTGCAGCCGGCGGCGAGGGTGTTGAGGAAGGCGGCGGCGGCCAGTCCGTTGGCGCCGAGCGCGGATCCCGCGTTGAAGCCGAACCAGCCGAACCACAGCAGACCGGCGCCCAGCATCACCATCGGCAGGTTGTGCGGCCGCATCGCGTCCTTCTTGAAGCCGAGGCGCGGGCCGAGCACCAGGCAGAGGGCGAGTCCGGAGGCGCCCGAGGTGATCTCGACCGGCAGACCGCCCGCGAAGTCCAGTGCGCCGAGCCTGTCCAGGATCCAGCCGCCGGGACCCCACACCCAGTGGGTGACGGGAACGTATACGAGCAGCGCCCAGAACGGCACGAAGACCAGCCATGCCCCGAACTTCGCGCGGTCCGCGATCGCGCCGCTGATCAGCGCGGCGGTGATGATCGCGAAGGTGAGCTGGAAGGTGGCGAAGAGGAGGGTGGGGACCGTGCCGTGGACGCTGTCCGGGCCGAGATCCGCCATGCCCGCGTGCTTCAGGCCCCCGATGAGCCCGCCGAAGGCGTCGTCGCCGAAGGCGAGCGAGTAGCCGGCCACCAGCCACACGACCGTGACCAGGGCGATCGACACGAAGCTCATCATCAGCATGTTGAGGACGCTCTTCGTGCGGACCATGCCGCCGTAGAACAGGGCGAGGCCCGGGGTCATCAGGAGGACGAGGGCGGTGGCGGCGAGCAGCCAGGCGGTGTCGCCGGTGTCGATCCGTGCGGCGGCCAGGGTCACGGTCTCTCCAACGGTGTCGGGGCGTCGTCAGAGCGTCACGGGCCCGCGTTTCCGGTTGTGCACGTGCACGTTTCGGACGTGTTTCATGTTGCGTGGGGGTTTCCGGAACCTCACGGCGCACTGCGGGGGTGTGCGGCGTGCGGCGGGGGCCTGTGGATCAGGGACAATGGGCGCCATGAGCGTTCGTACCCCGTCATCCAAGCCGTCCGAGGCCCCCCACCGCGCCGGCTTCGCCTGCTTCGTGGGCCGCCCCAACGCGGGCAAGTCCACCCTTACGAATGCTCTGGTCGGCCAGAAGGTGGCGATCACCGCGAACCAGCCGCAGACGACGCGGCACACGGTACGGGGCATCGTGCACCGGCCCGACGCGCAGCTGATCCTGGTGGACACCCCGGGCCTGCACAAGCCGCGCACGCTGCTCGGCGAGCGGCTCAACGACATCGTCCGCACCACCTGGGCCGAGGTCGACGTCATCGGCTTCTGCCTGCCGGCCAACGAGAAGCTCGGCCCCGGCGACCGGTTCATCGCGAAGGAACTGGCGTCCATCAAGAAGACGCCGAAGATCGCGATCGTCACGAAGACCGACCTCGTGGACAGCAAGACGCTCGCCGAGCAGCTCATCGCGATCGACCAGCTCGGCAAGGAGCTCGGCTTCGAGTGGGCGGAGATCGTGCCGGTGTCGGCGGTCGGCGACCAGCAGGTGGGCCTGCTGGCCGACCTGATCGTGCCCCTCCTGCCGGAGGGCCCGGCCCTCTACCCCGAGGGTGATCTCACCGACGAGCCCGAGCAGGTCATGATCGCGGAGCTGATCCGCGAGGCCGCTCTGGAGGGCGTCCGCGACGAGCTGCCGCACTCCATCGCCGTCGTGGTGGAGGAGATGCTGCCGCGCGAGGACCGGCCCGCCGACAAGCCCCTCCTCGACATCCACGCCTTCGTCTACATCGAGCGGCCCAGTCAGAAGGGCATCATCATCGGCCCCAAGGGCAAGCGCCTGAAGGAAGTCGGCATCAAGTCCCGCAAGCAGATCGAGGCCCTCCTGGGCACGCCCGTCTTCCTCGACCTCCATGTGAAGGTCGCCAAGGACTGGCAGCGCGACCCCCGCCAGCTGCGCAAGCTGGGCTTCTGAGAAGGTCTTCAGCCCGCCCGGCGTCCCGCACTCCGATGGTGGGCGGGATGGTGC
>NZ_JBHVWZ010000037.1:0-89587 GCF_042881985.1 Streptomyces sp. NPDC058246
GGGCCGCACCGCGAGGTGCGGCCCCGGCCACCTGCTTTTTGGGTGAATTTCCGGCTGATTTTTCGGGCCGCTCTCTTGCCCACTTTCTGGCAGGTCGAAACTCGAACGACTCCGCGCGCTCCCCGCGCCCGTGCGGGTGGCGTCCGCGAGGCGCGTCGTCACACGGCCAGCACCGCACGGACCGTCTTGCCGCCCAGGCCCGTGCTGACGACCTCCAGGCTGTGGGCGAGCTGCTGGACCATCGCGAGCCCGCGCCCGCTCTCCGATTCCGTGTCCAGCCGGCCGACGCGAGGCCGCCCCGGGCTGTCGTCGTGGACCTCGACGGTCAGCTGCCCGTGCCCCAGCTGCAGGCGCAGCCGACAGCCGCTGCGGCCGTGCCGTACGGCGTTGGCGACGAGTTCGGAGGCGATCAGCGTGGCGTCGTCGACCTGATCGGCGGTCGGTGCCGCCATCCGTGGCCGCGGCCGGGTGAGGAACGCCGACGTCAGCCTGCGGGCCCTGCCCGCCGAGACGGCCGCACGCGGCAGGGTGTACTCCACACGGGCGGTCGGCCGGACGGCGCGCTGGTGCGCACGCATGACGGACACCTCTCTTCCCCTCCCAGGACAACCGGTACCCGGCCCGGCGACTCCATCCCCGCCGACCGGCACCCGCGCGAAACGGTGCGCGGCCGGTCCTGCCTCCGGGTGATGCCCGCCCCTGGTGATCCGCAACCAGCGCCTTACGTCACAAAGCCGCTAAGGGTGTACAGCGGTTGTGCGTGCCGGGACGGATGAGCAGTTCCCGTACGACCCCGGCGACCTCTGCCGGCACCTCCTCGGCCATGAAGCGGCGCTGCACGACCACCCCGCTCCGAGTGCGCCCACGCCCGCCTCCGCCCCGCCGCCGGTGAACTCGCGGGTGCGGGAAGCGGTTTGCTCACGCTCGGCCCCGTCGAGTGGTGGCTGACGGAGATGCGGCGCGGTAGGAGGATGGCGCGGGTAGGAGGACGGGGCGTGCCTCAGTGGGGGGCCGGGCCGGGCCGGTCGAGCATGCGGAAGTCCGCGTAGTCGAAGCCGGGGGAGACCAGGCAGCTGACCAGGACCTCCTGGCGCGTCGCCGGGCGGGCGGACTGCCAGACACCGCCGGGGACGAGGACTTGGGGGCGCTCGCCGTTCTCGACGGCGGGGCCGAGGCGGACCACCGTCGGTTCGGGGGAGGGCGCGTCGCCGTCGCCGCCGAGGAGGAGTTCCAGGGGGCCGCCGCGGTGCCACAGCCACAGTTCGTCGGAGCGCACGGTGTGCCAGGCGGAGGTGTCGTCGGGGGTGAGCAGGAAGTAGATGGCGGTCGCGGCGGCGCGGGGCCCGGGATAGCCGTCGGGGCGGAGGGCGTGCGGCGCCGCCCATGTCTCGACGAACCAGCCGCCCTCCGGGTGCGGTTGCATGCCCAGCGCGGCGGCCAGCGGCGGGGTTTCGGAAGAGGTCTCGCGGGGGGCCTCGGAAGCGGGTCCGGGTGAGGTCATCACATGGCTGTATCACGCAGGCGAAAACGGTTCAACCAACTCCGGGTGCACCCGCCGGCATGTCTGAAAGGGTGTGGTCATGCCGACCCTTCACAGAAAACTGCTAGGGCTGCTTCCCCGGATAGGGGTGCGGGTTCTGGATCTCGGTTCGGGTACAGCGGTGCTCTACCGGCGGGGTGAGCGCAGACGCGTTCCGCTGGGGCCGGGGGCCGACCTGGTGCTGCGCGGCAGGCCCGCGGCCTGGAAGAACGTGCCGCTGGGCGACACCGGCGCGCGTCTCCTGCTCGACGAGAAGGCGACGGCGGCCGACGAACGCCGCTTCCAGCTGGCGGCGGCCACCTACCTGTGCGGCCAGCACGTCGCCGCCCTCCTCGACCGGTACGAGGTGAACTGCGTCTTCGACGTGGGGGCCAACTCCGGCCAGTACGGACGGCAGCTGCGCCGCCTCGGCTACACCGGCCGGATCGTCTCGTTCGAACCCACGGCGGAGGCGTTCGCGAAGCTCCGGAAGGCAGCCGAGGGGGACCCCGAGTGGGCGGTGCACCACCTCGGGCTGGGGCGCGAGGACGCGACCCGGTCCATCCACGTGGGCTGGAACACCATGAACTCCCTTCTCCCGCCCAGCGAGTACGGCAAGGACCGCTACAAGCGGTTCGCGAAGACCCGTACCGAGGACATCGAGATCCGCCGTCTCGACGGGCTGATGGACAAGGCGCTCGACGGCCTCACCGATCCGCGGCCCTATCTGAAGATGGACACCCAGGGGTACGACCTGGAGGTGTTCGCGGGCGCCGGTGACCGCGTCGCCGACTTCGTCGCCATGCAGTCGGAGGTCGCGACGCTGCGGCTGTACGAGGGCAGCCCCCGTATGGGCGAGGCGATCGCCGTGTACGAGGAGAGCGGGTTCGAGATCACGGGCATGTACCCGGTGTCCAGGGAAGCGGCGACGGGCCGCGTGGTGGAGTTCGACTGCGTGATGGTGCGGGCGGCTGCCGTACCGGCCCCGGAGGACTAGGGCGCCCCACTAGGGCGTCTCCGGCATGATCCGCCGGGCAGGTCCTGGTCACGCCGGGCAGGCAGGCCCAGGTCACGCCGGATAGGCGTGCGTCTGGGTCGCCTTCACCGTCGCCCACACCGGGGCGCCCGGGTGCAGGTCGAGTTCCGCCGCGGCGACCGTCGTCAGGTCGGCGGCGAGCGGGAGTTCGCCGGTGAGGTCCGCGCGGATCTGGTCGCCGTGGGTCTCCAGGCCGCCGACCCGGCACTGCCACAGGTTGCGGGCGCTGGAGCCGGTGGGGCGGTCGCGGTGGAGGGTGACGGCGCCGGGCGGGAAGGCGACGAAGACCGGTCCGGTGAGGTCCTCGGTCGTGGTGATCGCCGGGCCCGCGTCCAGCCGTACGGTGTGGCCCTCCGCCTGTCCCCGGTAGAGGTTGAGGCCGACCAGCTGGGCGATGTAGTCGGTGCGCGGATGGCGGGCGATGTCCGAGGGGGCGCCGTCCTGGACGACGCGGCCGTGCTCGATGACGACGAGCCGGTCCGCCAGCACCATCGCGTCCAGCGGGTCGTGTGTCACGAGGACGGCGAGGGCCTCGAAGTCGGCGAGGTGGCGCCGGAGTTGGGCGCGCACATCGAGCCGCGTACGGGCGTCGAGCGCGGCCAGCGGTTCGTCCAGCAGAAGCAGCCGGGGGTGGGTGGCCAGCGCGCGGGCGAGGGCGACACGCTGCGCCTGCCCGCCGGAGAGGCGACGCGGCTTGGCTCCGGCGTGGTCGGCCAGGCCCATGCGCTCCAGCCAGGCGGCGGCCTGTGCCCGGGCCGCCGCCTTCGGCACGCCCTGGCAGCGCGGTCCGAAGGCCACGTTGTCGAGTGCGGAGAGGTGCGGGAAGAGCAGGTAGTCCTGGAAGACGACGCCCACCGGGCGGGATTCGGGCGGCGTACGGTCCAGGGCCGCGCCGTCCAGCCGCAGCCGGCCGCCCTCGGACAGCGGGGTGAGCCCGGCCAGGGCGCGCAGCGCGGTGGTCTTGCCGGCACCGTTCGGCCCGAGCAGCGCGACGACGTCGCCGGGGGCGGCGGCCAGCGCGATGTCGAGGTGGAAGGCGCCCCGGCGGACGACGATACGGGCGTCGAGTCCCTCGCCGGAGGCGGGCTTCTGGCCGGGGGCGGGGAAGAGGTCCGTCATGACGCCGCCGTCATCCAGCGGTCCCGCAGGCCCGCCAGTACCGCGATCGACACCACCAGCAGGACCAGGCTCAGGGCGATCGCGGCGGCCGGGTCGCTCTGCAGGGCCAGGTACACGGCCAGCGGCATGGTCTGGGTGCGGCCGGGGAAGTTGCCCGCGAAGGTGATCGTCGCGCCGAACTCGCCGAGCGCGCGGGCCCAGGCCAGCACGGACCCCGCCGCGATGCCGGGCGCGATCAGCGGCAGCGTGACCCGGCGGAACGCGGTGAAGCGGGAGGCGCCCAGCGTCATCGCGGCCTCCTCGTAGCGCGGATCGGCGGCCCGCAGCGTGCCCTCCACGCTGATGACCAGAAACGGCATCGCCACGAACGACTCCGCGACCACCACCCCCGCCGCGGTGAACGGCAGCGTGATCCCGAAGGCCGAGTCCAGCCACTGCCCGACGACGCCGTTGCGGCCGAGCGCCAGCAGCAGCGCCACACCGCCCACCACCGGGGGCAGCACGAGCGGCAGCGTCACCAGCGCTCGTACGACACCGCGCCCCGGGAAGTCCGTCCGGGCGAGCAGCCAGGCGAGCGGGACGCCCAGCACCAGGCTCACCGCCGTGGCCGCCGTGGCGGAGATCAGCGACAGCTGGAGGGCCTGCCAGACCGCCGTACTGGTCAGCTGGTCCGGCAGGCTGCGCCAGGGGGCCCGTACGAGAAGGGCGATCAGGGGGAGGAGCAGGAAGGCCAGGCCGACGAGGGCGGGCAGCAGCAGCGGAAGCGGCACCCCGCTCCGCACCCGCCCACGCACCTCGTCCCGCGCCCCGCCCCGCACACGGCGACGCCGCGGCCCGGCCCCGCGGGTGTCGCCACCCGCGAGCACCTCGGCCGCGGCGTCGGACTTGTCCAGCCCGGTCATGGGCTCGGTCACGGCTGCACCTCGGTCACGGCTGCAGGAACCCCGCAGCGGTCAGCACCTTCTGGCCCTCGGCGGACTGCACCAGCTCGATGAACGCCTTCGCCGCGGCCGCGTTGGGGGCATCCTTGAGCAGGGCGATCGGGTAGTCGTTGATGGCCTTGGCCGACTCGGGGAACTCCACGCCCTCCACCTTGTCCCCCGCCGCCTTCACATCGGTCTTGTAGACGACGGCGGCGTCGGCCTCCTTCAGCTCCACCTTCGTCAGGGCGCTCTTGACGTCCTGCTCGTACGAGACCGGGGTGAGCTTGAGGCTGCCGGCGTCCAGCGCCTTCTGCGCGGCGGCACCGCACGGCACCGTCTTGTCGCAGAGTACGACCTTGAGCCCGGACTTGGTGAGGTCCTTCAGGGAGGCGACCTTGTCGGGGTTGCCGGGCAGGGTGGCGATCTCCAGCTGGTTGCGGACGAAGGTGGACGGGGTGCCCACCGCGTCCTTCTTGTCCGTCACGATCGCCATCGTCTTCGGGCTGGCGGCGGCGAAGACGTCGGCCGGGGCGCCGCCCGTGATGCTCGCGGCGAGCGTGTCGCTGCCGCCGAAGCTGAAGGTCACCTTCGTGCCGGGGTGGGCCTTCTCGAACTCCTTGCCCAGCGTCGTGAAGCTCTCCTTGAGCGAGGCGGCGGCGAAGACGGTCACCGTGCCGGAGAGCTTCGAGGTGTCCTTGGCGGAGGCCGAGGAGTCCGGCTTGGACGACGAGCCCGAGCCGGAGGAGCAGGCGCTCAGAGCCAGCAGCGCGGCGGCACCCGCACCGGCCACCTGCAGGGTCCGGCGGGTCCGGCGAGCGTAACGGGTCATCACGGGGCTACTCCTCTGACTCTTCAGGTACGCATGCGGGGACGCTTGTGACGGTTCAGGTGTGCGGGCCGACGCCTCAGCTGGGCATGCGCCGATCATACTGCCGCAGATGCAAGCGGGAAGTCTCCTGTCTCATCGCATGAGCTGCACGATCGTGGTTGGGATGTACGCATGTGCGTTTGTACGGGACGGGCGGCTGGGTACGGTCATCGGGGAGGTGGTGCCGAGTGAGCAGCCCGTTTCTGACCCAGCCGCCCGCTCCTTCCCTGGCGGAGCCGGCCCTGACCGGAGACCTCGTCCGGCCCGCCCGGCCGACCGTGGCGGACCTGAAGGCCTGGCCGCAGCACCGGGTCGAGGTCAGCTTCGAGTGCGCCACCAGCGGCGTCCAGCACCACCGCTTCCGGGGCCCGCTGCTGCACGACGTCCTGCGCGACGCGGGGCCCGTCTTCGACCCCGCCCGCCGCAAGGACCGCCTGCGCTTCCTCATCGCGGCGACCGGGGCGGACGGCCACCACGCCCTGCTGACCTGGGCCGAGATCGACCCCGACTTCGCGCATGCGCCGGTCCTGCTCGCGGTCGGCATCGACGACACCCCGCTCGACCGGGCGGGCCCCCAGCTGGTCCTGCCCCAGGACCGCTGCGGCGCCCGGCACACCAGCGGCATCAACGCGATCCGGGTGGACGGGCGCTACCCGTCATGGACGTAGGGCGGACATGTCTGCGAGCCTGATCCGTCAATGGTCGACGGTCGACTGTGGGCAGTCGACGGTTCGACGTCGACGGGAGGTCGCGGATGCTGCTGCGTCAACTGGAGTACCTGGTGGCGCTCGCCCGGGAGCGGCACTTCGCCCGCGCCGCGGCCGCCTGCTATGTGTCGCAGCCGTCGCTCTCCGCCGCGATCCGCCGCCTGGAACACGAACTGGACGTCCCGATCGTGCGCCGGGCCAGACGGTACGAGGGCCTGACTTCGGAGGGTGAGGTCGTACTGGCCTGGGCGCACCGCATCCTCGCCGAGCGCGACGCCCTCCACCAGGAGCTGTCGGCGCTGCGCGGCGGCCTGACCGGCACCCTGCGGCTGGGCGTCGTCCCCACCGCGCTGCCCGCCGCCTCCCTGCTCACCGCCCCGTTCTGCGAGCGGCATCCACAGGCCAGGGTGAGCCTGGAGTCGCTGTCGTCCGCCGAGATCACCCATGGCCTCGCCGAGTTCGAACTGGACGCGGCGATGACGTACCTCGACGACGACGAGCTCCGTCACGTACGCCGCTTCCCGCTGTACGAGGAGCGGTATGTGCTCCTCACTCCGGTGGACGGCCCGCTGGCGACGGCGACGACGGCACGCTGGGCGGAGGCCGCGGCCCTGCCCCTGTGTCTGCTGAGCCCGCGGATGCGCAACCGGCGGATCATCGACGAGTGCTTCGCCGCCGACGGCGCGACGGCCGCACCGGTGATCGAGTCGGACAGCGTCGCCGGGCTGTACGCGCATCTGCCGGTCGGCCGCTGGTCCAGCGTGATCTCGCACGCCTGGCTGCACATGTTCGGGGTGCCGGACGGGATGCGGGTGGTGCCGCTGGAGGGGCCGGCGCACGGGCCTCGGGTCGGGATCGTCGTCGCGCGGGACGACCCGCCCTCCGTGCTCGCCGAGGCACTGGTGAAGTCGGCGCGGGAGGCGCGGGTGCGGGACGCGCTGGACACGCTGCTGCACACGTACCTCGACGGCGGGGGCTCATAGCCGCGGGCTATCCGGGCATAGCAACGTTCGCTTTGACCAGCGGAATCGACCCCGAGGATGGTGAAAGGCACCTTCCGACAACGGAGTTGAGGAGAGCCGCGACATGGCCAAGGTGCTCTGCGTCCTGTACGACGACCCGACCGACGGATACCCGACGACGTACGCCCGGGACGATCTCCCCGTCATCGACCACTACCCCGGAGGCCAGACCACGCCCACCCCGAAGGCGACCGACTTCGCCCCGGGCCGGCTGCTCGGCAGCGTCACCGGCGAACTCGGGCTGCGCCGCTTCCTGGAGGAGCGCGGCCACACCCTCGTCGTCACCTCCGACAAGGACGCCCGCGACGGCTCCGGCTCGGTCTTCGACCGTGAACTGCCCGACGCGGACGTCGTCATCTCGCAGCCGTTCTGGCCCGCCTACCTGACCCCCGAGCGGATCGCCGCCGCCAAGAACCTCAAGCTGGCGATCACGGCGGGCATCGGCTCCGACCACGTCGACCTCGACGCGGCCATCGCACACGGCGTGACCGTCGCCGAGGTGACGTACTGCAACAGCATCAGCGTCGCCGAACACGTGGTGATGATGACGCTCTCGCTGGTACGGAACTACCTCCCCTCGCACCAGGTGGTGCTCGACGGCGGCTGGAACATCGCCGACTGCGTGGCCCGCTCGTACGACCTGGAGGGCATGCACGTCGGCACGGTCGCGGCCGGGCGCATCGGCCTGGCCGTACTGCGGCGTCTGGCGCCCTTCGACGTCAAGCTGCACTACACCGACCGCCACCGGCTCCCCGACGAGGTCGAGCGCGAACTGGGCCTGACCTTCCACGAGAGTGCCCAGGACATGGCGCCGCACTGCGACGTCGTCACCATCAACGCGCCGCTGCACCCCGAGACGGAGGGCCTGTTCGGCGACGCGCTGCTCGCCACGATGAAGCGCGGTGCCTATCTCATCAACACGGCCAGGGCGCGCATCGTGGACCGGGACGCGGTCGAACGCGCCCTGCGCAGCGGCCGGCTGGCGGGTTACGCCGGTGACGTCTGGTATCCGCAGCCGGCTCCGGCGGACCACCCGTGGCGCAGCATGCCGCACCACGGCATGACCCCGCACATCTCCGGCTCCTCGCTCTCCGCGCAGGCCCGTTACGCGGCGGGCACGAGGGAGATCCTGGAATCCTGGCTGGACGGCACACCGATCCGCGACGAGTACCTGATCGTCGACGGCGGGGCGCTGGCGGGGACGGGGGCGCACTCGTACTCGACGGCTGCCTCCTGACGCCTCCTGATGCCGCCTGAGCCGTAGGTCCGCTCAGGTGCGATCGATGTGCACGTTGGTGGACTTCACCCGTGCCGTGGCCTCCATGCCGACCTCCAGGCCCAGTTCCTCCACGGCCTCCCGGGTCAGCAGGGAGACCAGCCGGTGCGGGCCCGCCTGGATCTCGACCTGGGCCGCGACATCGCCGAGCTTGACGGCGGTGACGATGCCCGGGAACGCGTTGCGGACCGAGGTGTAGGAGGCGTCCTCCTCGCCGTCGGTCTTCGCGAGCTCGACGGAGAACGCGGCGAGATCCCGCCCGTCGATGAGCCGCCGCCCGCCCTCGTCCCGATGGGTGGCCACCCGCCCGGCGTCCGCCCACCGCCGGGCGGTGTCGGGGCTCACGCCGAGGAGCCGGGCGGCCTGGCCGATGGTGTAGGACTGCATACGCGCCAAGATAGGCAGCAGATCATTGCACCTGCAAGGAAAGCCGTGGGCGTGGTCCGGTCGGGCAGACGTCCGAAGGCCCCGAAGTCCGCTGTCCTGTCGGCTCGTAAGGCCCCTGGCCCGTAGGGCGGAGTAGGGTGAGCGGACCGAGGGCATGTCGTACGCCGGTGGTAGTGCCGGTCTCGTCCTCGGTTCACGACGACGCCGGGAAGAGCACCGCCCGGGGCGGGTCGCGCCCCTGGGACGCCCCCTGAGCCCGCGCCGCACGACACGCACCACCGGTAGTCGCCGGAGTCCGCGCCGCATGGCATGACGCGTCATCTGAGCCCGCGCACCGGATGAATCACCGGCACGTCCCCGAAGGCGTGCCCCAGACAGGAGCGCCTTCATGGCCACCGTCATCGAACCCCTGCCGTCCCAGCCCCGCGCCCGGCTGCGTCTGGCGCCGCACAGCGTCCTGCCGCGGCGCATCGACGGGGCCTGGTGGCCCCGCTCCCGCGATCTGCTCACCGAACTCCCGCTGCTGATCGGCGCGTTGCCTCGGACGTGGGGCCAGATCACCGCCGTCACCGTGAACACGGCGATGTGGCCGGCGTCGCCCGGACGCATGCTCGTCGCCAACCATGTCGTACGGCTGCGCAGGTCGACCGGGTCGCACGGGCGGCACACGGTCTGCCTGCTCAGCCAGGGCCGGGGCCGCTGGGACCTGCTGGTCGTCCCCCCGGAGGTCGACGCGGTGGACGCCGAGCCACTGATGGCGGCCGCGGCGGTGGGCACCCGCTGACGGGAACCCGACCGCACGACTGACCCGCCCCGGCCTGCACACGGCCGTCGCCGAGCAGCCCGGCAACACGGCCGCCGCCGAAGGGCTCGCCGACGCGGCCGTCGCCGAGCCGCCCGGCAACACGGCCGGCGCCGAAGGGCCCGGCAACACGGCCGCCGCCGAGCGGCACCCCGCGGGCATGGTCCGCGTCGGCCCCGCGCACGGCCTGAGCCACGGTCCCGGAGAGCCGCTCGGACAAGGTGACGGCGGGCTTCGGCACCGGCTGAAGCGCGATCGCGTGCAGCGTGACCCGCCGACGGACGGGACTCGCCGACGGACAGCGCTCTCGGTGCGCGACCCGGCGCAACCCGGAAGCGCGCCTGTCCCTCCTACAGTGCAGTCGAAGGAACCCGGGTACGACGCACCGAGAGGACTGTCCGTTGGCCCGTCAGTTGTCCCGCCGCAGGTTCATGGTCTACACGCTGGCGGCGTCCACCCTGACCGTCGCCGCCCCGCTCGGCTGCGACGGTTCGTCGGCGGAGGGCGCCGAGCCCACCGCGGCGGGCGTGGGCACCCCGTCCGACGTTCTGGTGACCGGCGAGGACGAGGAGATGCTGGTCCTGGAGGTCACCCCGGCCAACAAAGTCGTCGTACGGCTGCCCCGTGTCGAGGTCGGCCAGGGCATCACGACCGCGGTCGCCATGATGATCGCCGAGGAGCTGGACGCCCGGCTCGCCGACGTCGAGATCCCGCTCGCCGAGGCCCGGAACAAGGGGAACCAGTACACCGGCGGTTCCAGCTCGGTCCGTTCGCTGTACGGACCCGCCCGCGAGCTCGCCGCCACCGCGCGCGCCAAGCTGTTGACCGCAGCCGCCCGGCGCTGGCACCTCTCCGTCGGCCTGCTGCGCACCCGGGACACGATGGTGGTCGCCCCCGACGGGCGTACGGCCACCTTCGGGTCGCTGACCGAGAGCGCCGCCAGGATCCACCATCCCGCCCTGCGGGCCGAGCCCAAGCCGGCCTCCCGGCACCGGGTGATCGGGCAGCCGACGAACCGGATCGACGCACGCGACATCGTGACGGGGGCGGCGAAGTACGCCGGGGACCTGTCGGTCGCCGGGGCGAAGCCGACCGTCGTCGCGCGGCCGCCGACGCTCGGCGGGAAGGTCGTCTCGGTCGACGACCGGGCGGCCCGCGCGCTGCCCGGCGTCCACGCGGTCGTCCGGATCGCCGGTGGCGTCGCCGTGGTGGCGGACTCCTTCCACCATGCCTTCAAGGCCCGGGACGCGCTGCGGATCAGGTGGGCGCCGGGCCCGCTCGCGGCTCTGTCGGACGCCGCCATCCGCTCCCGGCTGCGCGCCGCCGTCCCCCCGCTCGGGACCCCGCTGCTCGGCACCCGGCAGGTGACGGGCGAGTTCGAGTTCGCCTTCGTCAGCCACGCGCCGATGGAGGTGCTGACCGCGGTGGCGGACGTGCGCGCCGGCCACGCCGAGATCTGGTTCTCCTCGCAGACGCCGACGGACGCGCGCGACACCATCGCCTCGCTGGTCGGGCTGCCCGCGTCGAAGGTCCGGGTCCATGTCATGCGGGGCGGCGGCTCGTTCGGACGCCGGCTGAACTACGACGCCGCGATCGAGGCGGCCCAGATCTCCAAGGCCGCACACCGCCCGGTCAAGCTGATGTGGACGCGGAACGACGACATCCGGCACGGCCGGATGCGGCCGGCCAGCCACCACCGCATCCGGGCCAGCCACGCGGGGGGCCGGGTGGTGGCCTTCACCCACATGATGGCCTCGGTGAACGAGTCGTACGGGAAGGGAGGCCCGGCCGCCCAGGGCGGTGCGACGGGCCGGGTGACCACCGCCGTTTCCGGTGCACGGACCTCGGCCGCGGGCCCCCTCCCCAGCGACGACGGCCTCTACAACTTCGGCCGCGTCTCAGGGGATTCGGGCGGCGTGGAACTGGCGATGCCCCTCGGAGCCTGGCGCTCGGTGGACTCCGGAACGATGCGGACCGCGGAGGAGATCGTCGTCGACGAGGTCGCGGCGAGCCTCGGCGAGGACCCGGTCGCGTTCCGCCGTACGACCCTGAGGAGCAAGGCCGTCAAGGCCGTACTCGACAAGGTCGCGACCGCCGGCGACTGGGGCCGGACCATGCCGGCGGGGCGGGCCCAGGGCGTGGCCGTGCACGAGGAGTACGACTCCTGCGTGGCCTGCCTGGTCGAGATCGACGCCACCGACCCGAAGAACCCCCGGGTGACCAAGGTGGTGATGGCGGCCGACGTGGGAACGGCCGTCAATCCGCGCGGACTTGAGGCCCAGCTCATGGGCACCGCCGTCGACGGCATCTCCACCGTGCTGAGGGCCGGCCTTCACATCGACCGGGGCGCCGTCCGCGAGGGCAGCTTCGCCGACTTCCACTACGCCCGACAACGGGACGCCCCGCTGCACTTCGAGGCGCACATCATGCCCTCCCGGCGGGACCCCGGCGGGGCGGGCGAGCTCGGCGTCCCCGCCGCGGCCGGAGCCGTCGCCAACGCCTACGCCCGCGCGACGGGCACCCGCCCCCGCCGCTTCCCCCTCACCTTCTGAGCCTCCCGCGACTTCCGAGCCTTCTGCGACTTCTGAGCCTCCCCCGCGACTTCTGAGTCCCCCCGCGACTTCTGAACCCGCCGGGAAACCTGAACCCGCTGCGAATCCTGAGACGGTGCTGCCGATGCCCTCCTACTCCTTCGTCCTCAACGGGAAGCCGGTCACCGTCGAGGCACCGGCCGACATGCCGCTGCTGTGGGTGCTGCGCGACCTGCTGGACGTCACCGGGCCCAAATACGGCTGCGGTGTCGGCGTCTGCCGCGCCTGCACCAGCCATCTCGACGGCGCGGAGGTCCAGCCCTGCGTCGTGCCGGTCGCGGACTGCGCCGGCCGCGCGGTCACCACCATCGAGGGACTGGCCGACGGCGACACACTCCACCCCGTCCAACAGGCCTGGCTCGACTGCGATGTCGCCCAGTGCGGTTTCTGCCAGCCCGGGCAGATCATGGCCGCCGCGGCGCTCCTCAAGAAGACGTCCAGCCCATCGGACGCCGACATCGACCGCATCGAGAACGTCTGCCGCTGCGGGACCTACTCCCGGATCCGCGAGGCGATCAAGAAGGCGGCGGCCCACGACTGACGAGAACGCGTTCGGGGAACCTCGGCGCTTGACCATGCGTTGACCAACAGACCGCATTGGTAAGCGAGTTGAAGCTGAGCGCAACGAGGTCCCACCCCCACGACGCTTCTCTTCACGGAGGCCCGGAATCATGCCCCGGATCCATCCTCAGTCGTCCCGTCCTCAGTCGTACGAACGTCGACCGGCCGATCCTCAACCGGCCGATCCTCAGTCGTCCCGCCGACAGGCGTCCCGGCGCGCCCTGCTCGGGGGTGCCGCGGTCACCGCGCTCGCGGTGGCGATCGGCACCGGTACCGGCACGGCGCATGCCGCTACCTCGGCCGCGGCCGGCCCATGGCCGACCGAGTTCCCGCTCCCGAACGGTTTCCTCCCCGAGGGGATCACCATCGGCACAGAGCCGTACGCCTACCTGGGTTCCCGCGCCGACGGCGCCATCCGCCGCACCGACCTGCGCACCGGCGAGGGCGAGGTCATCCACGAGGGCGGTACCGGCCTGGTGTCCGTCGGGCTGAAGCTGGACGAGGACGGACTGCTGTACGTCGCCGGGAGCACCGGAGTCGCGCGTGTCGTCGACTCCCGTACCGGCGAACTGCTGACCAGCTACCAACTGACCGACCCGACCGGGCACTTCATCAACGATGTCATCCTGCTGGGCGACCGGGCATGGTTCACCGACTCGCGCGACGCCGTGCTCTACGGCATACCGCGCGGGCGCGAGGGTGAGCCCCGCGCGCTGCCACTCACCGGCGACTGGGTCCAGACGCCGGACGTGAACAACGCGAACGGCATCGTCGGCACCCCCGACGGCCGCGGCCTGATCGTCGTCAGCAGTTCCCCCGGCAGGCTCTACCAGGTGAGCCTCAGGACGGGGTACGCCACCGAGATCGCGCTGATCGGCGCGGACACCGTCGTCAACGGCGACGGGCTCCTCCGTATCGGCCGCACGCTGTACGTCGTACAGAACCGGCTGAACGTCATCAGTGTGTTCGACCTCGACGCCAGGGCCACCACCGCCACCCTGCGCCGCACGATCACCGACGCGCGCTTCGACGTCCCCACCACCGTCGCCCGCTGGGGCCATCGCCTCTACCTGGTCAACGCCCGCTTCACCAGCCCGCAGACGCCCGACACGAGCTTCAACGCCGTCGCCGTCTCCCTCTGACGGCGTTCAGGATGCCGTCCGACGGTCTTCCGCTCTGATCTGAGTGAGCGGGAGTCTGATGTGAGTGAGCGGGAACGTGTGCGCTAGCTGCTGGGCGATTCCTTCGCGGCGCGGCGGTACTCGGCGTTGATGCGCTGAGCCTCCTCGAGCTGGTCCTCGAGGATGACGATGCGGCATGCGGCCTCGATCGGGGTGCCCTTGTCGACGAGCTCACGGGCGCGCGCGGCGATGCGCAGCTGGTACCGGGAGTACCGGCGGTGCCCGCCCTCCGAGCGGAGCGGCGTGATCAGACGGGCCTCACCGATGGCGCGGAGGAAGCCCGGGGTGGTGCCGAGCAACTCTGCGGCACGCCCCATGGTGTAGGCGGGGTAGTCGTCGTCGTCCAGACGACCGCTGAGCGGGGTATCTGCTGTCATGTCACCTCGTAGTGCAACGCGTCGAGGGGCCTTGGTGCCGAACGGCACCAAGGCCCCGAAGGAAATTGAACACCATCTGTCGGCTCTACTGCTGTGCCGACCTTCTGTATCCGCTGCCCGGCCCGGGAGAGGGACGGGTATGCGGGGATCGCGACTGCGTGACCGGGGACCACCTTCCATTCCGGGGTCTTGCGGTACCCGGGCCGAAGAGCTTCTCGGGCCGGGCGATCCTGATGGCGTCTGCTCCTCCGTTCTTCCTCTGA
Source organism: Streptomyces sp. NPDC058246 (assembly GCF_042881985.1). Taxonomy (NCBI): domain Bacteria; kingdom Bacillati; phylum Actinomycetota; class Actinomycetes; order Kitasatosporales; family Streptomycetaceae; genus Streptomyces; species Streptomyces sp. NPDC058246. Next base: position 14,633 of record NZ_JBHVWZ010000037.1, read on the forward strand.
AACGACTACTTGCGAACTGGTACTGCGGTACTCCATCGGTGTTGCGTACTACTGGTGTCGCGAACTGCTGGTGTTGCCTCGGTGGCCCCTCGGTCTGCGGGCCACCACCCGCCAGTTCGTGTCTGGCAGGTCTCTCTGACTGTGTCTACGGAAGAAACCTTAGCCAGACCGATGGGCAATGTCTACTCTCGTCAGAGTAGATTTCGGTTCACTTGAAAGGTACATATCCTGCGACCCACGACACCTGGTGTCGGTGTGGGCCACAGGGGGGTGGGGTCGCGGCGGGCCCGCTGAATAGAATGGGCTCTCATGTCGAACCCTGACGAGCTGCTCGTTGACATCTGCGCCATGGTGGAGTCCGAGCACAGCAATCAGATGTCGCTGACCGTGGTCGTCGGCGGCACCGTCATCACCGGCCGGCTGGCTCCCGAATCCGTCTGGAGGGAGCGGGTGTCGGAGGTCCTCAAGGACTCGGACCGTCTCGGCCCGTTCTCCGACGTGTTCGCCGCCCACCGGGCGAAGCGCCGCCCCGACCGCGGCGAGGCGCCCACGCATCTGCACTTCCATCTCGCCCGGATCCTGCAGGGCAGCCTGGGGATCCCCGAGACCGGCGGGATGTACCGCGTCGCGATCAAGGACGTCAGCGCCTGGACCGTGGGCGATTTCAGCTACTCCGACCAGTAGGAGGCTGTTCCCCTAACGCGATGAGGGCCCTGCCGACGTGTGTCGGCAGGGCCCTCACTGCTGTTCCGGCTGTTCTTGTCGCGGCCTCCGCGCAGGTGCCGGGGTCGCGGTTTCCGCGCGTCCGCGCGGCTGTCCTCAGACCTCCAGGGGCGCGGGACTGCCGAGCAGCGCCGACGCGTTCTGGATCGGGGTGAGGACACGCGTGACGGGCGCGGGCTCGGGGCCGCCCTGGCAGGTGAAGCCGAGGCGGGCCATGGCCCGGGTGACTTCCCCGGCGGTGAAATCCCGGCGGTCCTGTCGGGTGATGACCTCGCCCACCTGCTTGACGGGGTAGTGGCGGCGGCCGATGATCACGGACTCACCCGTGATGGGCTCGGGTTTGATGCCCTTCATCGAGTCCACCACTCCACTCTTGGTGAGGTCGAACGGATACCGGGCGATGACGCAGCGCATGATGCCTCACAGGGGGACGGAGAAGGGCGACGAGAGGGCCACCTCGACGGTCATGACGGTCATGTCGTCACAGACCCTCGGCGCGGACCCGTCCAGAGGTGGGGGAGCTGTCCGAGACGAAGGAGCTGGGCCGCCCCTGACCGCTGCGGCCACGGCGTCCCCGAAACGAAGAGCCGGACGACGAACCGGACGGCGATCCGGTCGAAGAACCCGACAGCGAGCCCGACGGCGAACCCGACGGCGAACCGGATGACGAACGGGCCGAAGAGATCGATGAAGAGCGCGACGACGACCGCGAAGAAGACCGTGACGACGACCTCGACGACGACCGTCCCGAAGAAGACGTACCGCGTCGCGAGCGTTCGCGTTCCACCACCGGCATGGTGATGACGACCGGGACGCCCGTGGGGGCCTGGGCACCGGTGATGCGGCTCAACTCCGCCTCACCCGCCCGCACTTGAGTGGTCTGCGGGGTGATCCCGGCGGACGCCATCAGCCGGCTCATGCCGCGCCGCTGGTTGGGGGTCACCAGGGTGACCACGCGGCCGGACTCACCGGCGCGGGCCGTCCGGCCACCACGGTGCAGGTAGTCCTTGGGGTCGCTGGGCGGGTCCACGTTCACCACCAGGTCGAGGTGGTCGACGTGGATCCCGCGGGCCGCGACATTGGTCGCCACCAGCACCGTCACATGCCCGTTCTTGAACTGGGTGAGGGTCCGCGTGCGCTGCGGCTGGGACTTGCCGCCGTGCAGGCCCGCGGCGCGGACGCCGCTGTTCAGCAGGTGCTCGGTGAGCCGGTCCACCGCGTGCTTGGTGTCCAGGAACATCATCACCCGGCCTTCGCGCGCCGCGATCTCGGTGGTCGTCCGGTGCTTGTCCGCGTTGTGCACGTGGAGGACGTGGTGCTCCATCGTGGTGACCGTCGCCGCCGACGGGTCGACGGAGTGGACCACCGGGTCGCTCAGGTAGCGCCGCACGAGCAGGTCCACGTTGCGGTCCAGGGTGGCCGAGAAGAGCATCCGCTGGCCCCCGCTGCGCACTTGGTCGAGCAGGGCGGTGACCTGGGGCATGAAGCCCATGTCGGCCATCTGGTCGGCTTCGTCGAGGACGGTGGTGTCGATGCCGTCCAGCCGGCAGTCGCCCCGGTCGATGAGGTCCTTGAGCCGGCCCGGCGTCGCGACGACGACCTCGGCGCCGGCGCGCAGGGCTCCGGCCTGCCTGCCGATCGGCATCCCGCCGACCACGGTGGCCAGCCGCAGCCGCACGGCGCGGGCGTACGGCGTGAGCGCGTCGGTGACCTGCTGGGCGAGCTCGCGGGTGGGGACGAGGACGAGGGCGAGCGGCTGCCGCGGCTCGGCGCGCCGGCCGGCCGTACGGGCCAGCAGCGCGAGGCCGAAGGCGAGGGTCTTGCCGGAACCGGTGCGGCCACGGCCGAGGACGTCACGGCCGGCGAGGGAGTTCGGCAGGGTCGCCGCCTGGATCGGGAACGGCACGGTCACGCCCGCGTGGCCGAGCGCGGTCAGCAACGGCGCGGGCATGTCGAGATCGGCGAACGACTCGACGGCGGGCAGCCCGGGGGTGATCGTCGTCGGCAGCGCGAACTCGCCCTGCGGTGCGGTCTGTCGACGTCCGTGGCTTTCGGGACGGCGCGGTGCCCCGGAGCGGCCGCCACCCCAGCCGGCGCCCGAATTTCCGGTGCGGGTGCGAGTGTGTGTACGAGGGGAGCGGTCATTCTGGCGTGCGCGGTTCATGCGGAACCTTCCTTGATGTGGCACGTATCAAGGAATTCCCGCAGCACATGAGCGGCGCAGAGAATTGCAAGAACGAGCCAAAGGCAATGGGATCGCTTACATTTCCGTAAGGCGCCCTGAAATGCAGCGAGCTGGGGCCCGCACCCCACGGTGCGGGCCCCAGCTGCGAAATGTGCGTCAGCGTCAGGCGGGAACGATGTTCTCGGCCGTCGGGCCCTTCTGGCCCTGTGCGATGTCGAACGACACCTTCTGGCCTTCCTGGAGCTCGCGGAAGCCCTGGGCGGCGATGTTCGAGTAGTGGGCGAAGACGTCGGCGCCGCCGCCGTCCTGCTCGATGAAGCCGAAGCCCTTTTCCGCGTTGAACCACTTCACGGTGCCAGTAGCCATGTCAAATCTCCTTGGGGCAGAGCTAGAGAGTCCACACTGTGTGGACCCACGTCGCCGCGATGATTGCCCCGTCCGGGAAATTCATTGGGAAATGCACCGGAAAAACTTTGGGAACCACAACTGCAACTGAGAACGACAGTAGCATGGCGCGATCGTTCGTGCACAATTTTGAATTCCGCTCCGCCTGTCGGGCAAGGAATTCTCATCGTGAGTCGCGCCGATATCTCACTTCCCCGCCACAGATATTGATCCGCCCGGGCCGCAGCGTTGCTCCGCGGGTACCCCTACCCCGCCCGACGAGCGAAGGCCGCTGCCCGCGCCCGCCGTTTCGGATCGAACGCGTCGGTCGCCCCCGCGCCCTCGTCGCCCGGACCCGCGTTCCAGGCCCCGATCCTGCGCGCGACACCCTTCACCTTCGGGTGCCCGGGCTTGAGGGCGATCTCGAAATGCGACTCCTTCGGTGAGCGCAGGTCACCGCCCCAGACCACGCTGCCGTCCAGCTCCGCCAGGATGTCCCGGACGACCAGCAGTTCGTTCGGGTAGAGGCCTCCTCGGACCCCGGCGGGGTAGGCGTGGGCGCGGATCGTCAGGGCCGTACCGGAGAGGTGGTTGGACTCGTGGCGTTCGCGGATCCGGCGCGACCGTCTGTGGCCGAGCACGTCGCCCTCGCGGAGCGGAGCTATCTCGTAGTGGAAGCGCCGGGCGACATACAGCAGGATCACCGCCGCGTTCCCCTTGGCCAGCTCGACCGTCCGGCCGCTGCCCTCGACGGCGAACCGCTCGGCCTGTTCCAGGACCGGCCAGCCGTTCGCCGACCGGGCGTCCCGCCAGATCCCGTTCCGCGCCGGGAGCGCGGCCTTAGAGCCCGCCCCCTGTGTCGGCAGCGCGGCTCCGGAGCCCCCCGGCTGTGCCGGCAGCGCGGCCGCCGGTCCCGCCGTGCCGACCGTGCCGAGCGCCAGCGCGCCCGCGACCCCCGCCGTGGCACCGACGAACCGGCGCCGTGACACCTCAGGAACCCTCATGACTTCCCCCTCTTCGCTCTCACACGGGTGATCGCCGTCCACCCCGCGGCTCCCGCACAGCCCGCGAGGGCGACGAACAGCACGACCAGCGCCGGGTTCACCCACGGCGGGACGAGGTCGTCATGGGCGTTGCACCGCTCGTGCAGCGGGAAGAGCCGGCGCTGGTCGCGCCAGTGCTCGGCCCGGTACCGCTCGTCATAGGTCCAGCCGGCGGCGGCACAGGTCTCGTCGATCTCATGGCCGCCGGAGAACACACCCACGGCGTACGTGAATCCCAGCAGGAGCGCCGCTACGGCGGTCAGGGCCAGCCACCCGGCGGGTCCCGGTGTCCGTCGGCGCACTGTGCGTCACTCTTTCCTTCGGCCGGCCGCGCGCAGGTACTTCTCGTGGTTCGCCCGGTACGTCGCCCGCATCCTGCGTTCGGTGCCGGTGCGGGCGAGCAGTTCGTCGGCGAAGCCCTGCTCGAACCGCTCCAGCTTGTCGTAGTCGATCGTCTCGGGGAGCGCGGCCCCGCCCCGGACCGCGATGAGGTACTTCTGGGCGGCGACGACCCGCGCGTCGTCGAACGCGGTGAGCACGTTGTGCGCGAGGAACTTGCAGTCCTCGGCGTTGGTGAAGCGCTGCTGGTAGTAGTCCGTGAACCGGTGCAGCCCGCCGCCGCCGTTGTAGTGGTCGCGGACCGCGCTCGCGATGTCCTTTCCGCCACGCACGACGTTCGCCAGGAGGTAGCCGTCGGCGTCCTCGATCAGGTCGTTGAAGCCGAAGCTGGAGGCCACGCCGATCTTGGCGAACTTCTCCTGGCAGAAGGTGTAGCCGGAGGCGTATCCGGAGTTGCGCCAGTCCGCGTAGAGCGTCATCAGGTCACCGCCCCAGCCCGCCACGTCCCCGCCGTTGACGCTCTTGGGGTTGTCCGGCCGCGGGGTGACGAAGTGTCCGTTGGCCGTGGCCATCAGGTGCTCGGCGCCCAGTTCGTACCCGGTGAAGGGGTCCGTGAAGTCCGTCATCACGCTCATGCCGCGACCGTTGGCGAAGGTGATGAAGTCGCCGTCGTAGCCGCCGATCAGGAAGTCCCACTGGTAGTCGCCGTAGGACTCGTGGCGGATGTACTCCATGACGAGCTGGTTCGGGTTGCCCTTGCCGTACGCCTGGGCGATCGCGTACAGGCGGCCGACGTAGTCGATGAAGCCGTCGGCCGGTCCCGCCGCCTTGCCGATGGAGTTCTGGCCCCGGTCCGCGCCGGAGACCACGTCGCGGTCCAGGTCGAACACATCGGATCCGTTGCTGACCTGGAACTCCTTGATCTGGTTGAACGACCAGTTCGCCGGGAGCGGGAAGCCGAGGTTGCCGGAGAATCCCCAGGACATGCCGGAGACGAAGGAGTAGCGGGCGCCGGTCTTGGTCGTGACGTTGGTGCACACGTTCCGGGACCCGTACACCCCGTGTATGTACCGCTTGCCGTTGTAGGCGAGGCCGGCGGCCACGCCGTGGAAGTACGGGACGATCGCCGCGTCGATCTCGTCCTGGGTGGCGTCGTAGTCGACCGCGAAGTAGATCGGTGTGCCCCGGTTGAAGCCGTAGTCGGCGGCCAGCTTGTGCGCGTTCAGGGCGTGCATGTAGCCCTGGGTGTAGGTGAAGTCGCCGATCTGGCGGGCGTTGTCCTGGTAGATCGGGAAGACCGTCAGACCGGCACCGAAGATCGTCTGGAGCTCGCCGGGCTTGATCTCCTTGTCGAGCGTGGACCCCGGCGGGTCGTAGAGGTAACGGCCCACCACCCGGTAGCTGTTGTCGTACAGCCACTTCGCCCGGGACGTGGTGATCTCGAACCGGGTGTCGGACCCGGTCGCGGGACGGTCCGGGTCACCCGTCGACACCAGGAGCTGGGCCCACGTCTGGTAGTCGGAGCGGCCGGAGTCCGCGAGCCGGGAGAAGCTCTGGAAGGCGCGGACGAACTCGGCCAGCTTGGCGTCGTAGGTGCCGCGCCACGTCGTCGACGTACCCGCGTTGCTTCCCCCGCTGGGGACCGGCGAGTTGAACACGCAGGCCGCGGAGAACAGCTGCACGAAGATGCCGGAGTCGCCCTCGCCGAGGTTCTTCGTCTTCAGGCCGGCCTGCGTGGCCGGACCGAAGTTGCCGTTCGGGGAGGTGATGCCCAGCTCGTACTGGATGGCGATCATCAGGGCCTTCTGGACGTCCCGGGAGTAGATCCCGTCGCAGGGGCCGATGCTGTACGCGTCCCGCTGCCAGTAGCGCCCGTTGAGCCACTGCTGGATCGCCCGGACGTCGTCCGTGCCGCCGGCCACCCGGACGTAGGCGTCCATGTTCAGGATGCACTTGAAGAGCTTCGGGGTGGTCTGGCCGCCCGTCGTGCCGCTCCCGCCGTCCGGTAAGCCCATGTCGAGGCGGAGCGACTTGACGGCCTCGGTGGTCACCGCGCCGTACTCGCCATAGCCGTTGGCGCCCCAGTAGCCCTTGCAGAACAGGCCGTGCTGGATGATGCGGACGATGTTGGCGTTCTGGTTCCAGCCGAACCCGATGTCGCCGAGGGCCGCGACCTTCGCCATCGTGGTGGGGCCGAAGCTCGCGACGACGGGGCTGATGCCCAGCTCGTGCTGGAGGCCCATGATCAGGGAGTACATGGTGCCCCAGCCGGTACGGCCGTCCTCCGGGCACCGCTGGTAGCCGGCGACGTTCCCGTACGTGGCGTTCACCCATTGCTGAGCATCGAGAACCTTCTCGTCCAAGGCGCCCACTCTCCTCATGCCGCTACGAGGCGACACCGGCCCGTACGGGGGCGTCGGTCGGGGAAGGCGGCGATCCCATCTGGCCTGGTGCCGTGCGCCGGACCATAGCCGACGGAACTCTCAATTCCCTCTTTTCCGTCAGTAGTCGATGCTCGGGTACCAGTCGCCGCGGCCCCGCGGGGTCAGGTCGAGGAGATGCCAGACCGGGGCCAGCAGGTCGATGCCGCGCTCGGCGATGTCATCGGCCAAGCGGGGGTGCGCGGAGTAGACATGCCGGACCGTGCCGTCGCCGTCGCGGGTGAAGACGGAGACCGTGGAGTCCTGCTCGCCGTCCTTGTCCTCGCTGCCCAGGTCGTACTTGAAGGTGCTGTCGCCGCAGCTCAGGAGCCGCAGCCGGTCCCAGCCTCGGTTGCGGGAGTGCTGCCGCAGGGTGGGCGGGTCGGCCGCCGCGGCGACGGCGAAGTCGGCGTTGCGGCCGAGGTGGTGGGCGATGCCGTTGAAGCCGTCGATCCACAGGGTGCACATCGGGCAGGGGCTGGTCTGCAGCTTGCCGTACATGAAGTGGTAGACGATCAGCGGCCGGTCCGGGGCGGTGAACAGTTCGCTCAGGGTGACCTCGCGCACCGGTGCGTCGCCGCTGTCGAGGCCGGCCGGCCCCTCCAGGAAGACGTAGTCGTCGACCGGCGGCCCCGGCGGGAGCGCCCGCCGCTGGGCCGCGACCCTCTCACGGTGGCGCATGAGCTCGATCTCGGCCAGGCGCAGCTCTTCACGAGCGGCGAGGTAGTCCGCGGATTCCGCGTCCAGTCTGGTGTGCCGCAACATCGCGTCCTCCAGGTGTGGGCATTCCCCCCGTCCCCGAACCGCTCCTTCAAGCGTAGGGCGGCTCGGGGTTTCGCGGGCGCCGGAGCCGCGCGCACTCCACCGGCCCGCCCCTCCCTGCACGGACAATGTCTTGATCGTCCGCGCGGCAGCGGCGAAACCTCAGTGGCAGGCTCTGACGGCCGTGAAGAGAGGGGTCACAGAGGCGCGAGGCCGATGACCTCGGGCGGGGGAGAGCGCCGGCGAACGACCCACGGGCGCCCGGCCCTTGGGGGGCCGTGAACGACGGAGCGTGGCCGAGGCCCCCCGAGGGCCGGTGCACGGGGCCGTACTCTTTGCCAGGTCATGACGGGAGGCTCCGACCTGCGGCGCAGCGGCGGGACACCGGCCGCCGTGGTCGCGGAATGAGGGCAAAAGTGTTGAACGGGTGGCTGGGGGAGGCGGCCCGCGACGAGGCCTGTCACGGGCGAGCGTTATCGTCCGACCTGCGTGTTCACCTTTTCCCCAGGAGCTCCATGCGCCTCAAGCAGGTCTCGCTCACGGCGTCGATATCGGTCGTCGCCGGGCTGACCACCGCCACCGTCGGCCTCACGGGATCCACCGCCTGGGCCGACAGCACGGCGGCGCTGCCGCTGTCCCACTACTCGCACATGCTGGTCGACGCCGCTCACCGGCACATCTTCTTCAGCCAGGGCGCCGGTTCGACCGGCATCCTGGTGACCGACCTGTCCGGTGCCCCCGTCACCACCCTCGCCGACGAGCCGGGCGCCACCGGTCTGGCGCTGTCCGCCGACGGCGGGACGCTCTACGCGGCCCTGGCCGACGGTGACGCGCTCGCCGCCATCGACACCGCGACGCTCACCGAGTCCACCCGCATCCCGACCGGGACCGGCAGCGCCCCGGTCTCCGTCGCCGTGGCGGGCGGCCGGATCTGGTACGGCTGCACGGACCCGGCCGGCGGCAAGGGCGTCATCGGATCGGTGGACCCGTCCGCGGCCGACCCGGCGGCCACCTCCCAGCCCTCGATGTCGCACTGGTCGGCCGCCCCGCTGCTCGCCACGGGCGGCGGCGTCCTCGCGGCCGAGGAACCACAGCAGAACCTCAGCCACGTGGCCACCTTCGACGTCTCCTCCGGGACGGCGTCGGTCGAGGCCGACACCCTGGTCCACGGCGGTACGGCGACCGGGCTCCAGGTCACCGGCGACGGCGCGCGGGTGCTGCTCGCCGCCCCGCAGTCGCCCGCCCTGCAGGCGTACCGCACCTCGGACCTGGGCAGCGCCGACCCCTCCGTGTACTACACCGGCGGTGTCGGCTCCGGCCCGAACTCGCTCGCCGGGGACACCGACGGGACGATCGCCGTCGGCAGCACCTCGGGCTCGGCCGCCGGCCTGTACCTCTACGCCGACTCCAACTCCGCCGAGAACCACGTCACTTTCCCGACCGGGACCCTGGCCCCGGACGGCCTGGAGTGGGGAGCCGACGGCGTGACGCTCTACGCCGTCACGCGGGACTCCTCGGGCGGCTACGCCCTCGACGTGCTGGGCGCCCCCAAGCTCACCGACACCCAACTCTCCCTGAACGCCCCGCAGTACGCGGTCCCCACCCGGCAGTTCACCTTCACCGGATCGGTGAGCACCAAGGGATTCGTACCGGCCGGCGCGACGCTCCAGGTCACCCGTGACGGCACACCCCTGCCCGACGCCACGGCCGCGGTCGGCAAGGACGGCTCGTTCACCGTCAGCGACACCCGCCAGGACGAGGGCGCGTACACCTACCAGGTGTCGTACGCCGGTGACGCGACGCACCGGGCTGCGACCGCCTCGCTGACGGTGCACGTGGCGAAGCTGTCGACCACCATCCCGTTCCCGGACGTCAGCTCGGCGACGCCCCACTCGGTGGCCTTCACCGGCTCGCTCCTGACCGGTCCGAACCTCGTCAGCCTCCCGGAGGGCGCCACCGTCCAGGTGTCCAGGACGAACGAGGACACCCAGGAGACGACCCAGCTCCCGTCGGTCCCGGTCGACCCGGCCACGACCGAGTTCACGGTCACCGACGCCCCGGACAGCGCCGGCAGATTCACGTACCACCTCTCCTACGCGGGCGACGCGACGCACCAGCCGACGTCCTCCGACGCGACCCTGCAGGTCTCCCCGTACACCCCGGCCCTGACGCTGCACGCCCCCACGACCGCCACGCGCGGCACCGCGCTGACGTTCGGCGGCACGCTGGGCGACGCGCCGTACGGCAGCGGCGAGACGGTCACCGTGTCCCGCACGGACGCCGCCCACACGACGACGCCCGTCCAGTGGACCGCGCCCGTGGGTACCGACGGCACGGTCACGGTCAAGGACACGCCGTCCATCGGCGGCGCCGACACCTACACGGTCAGCTACCCGGGCGACGCCTCCCACCAGGCGGCCACCGCGTCCGCGATCGTCCAGGTGTCCCGTGCGGTGACGACCGTGTCCATCACCACCGACAGGTCCTCGTACACATACGGCGCGACGGCCACCGTCGGCGCCCACCTCGGTACGACGTACAACGGCCGTACGGTCTCGATCTACGCGCAGCCGTCCGGCGGCAAGAAGACGCTGGTCAAGTCCGGCACCGTGGACGGCAAGGGGAACCTGTCGGCCACGTACAAACTCAGCCGCACCACGACGTTCACGGCGTCCTTCGCGGGCGACTACCGCTACGCCCCGGCCACGGCCACCCGCACGGCCTACGACCAGGTGAAGGTTGCTCAGACGCTGACCGGCTACTACACGAGCACCACGTACAGCGGCACCACCTACCGCGTCTACCACCACACGGTGAAGCCCCGGGTGACCGCTGTGGTGACCCCGAACAAGTCCGGCCAGTGCGAGCGCTTCCAGGCCCAGGAGTACTACAGCGGCGCCTGGCACACGCTCACCACGTCGAGTTGTGTGTCCCTCGACGCGAACAGCACCGCGGTGGCGCAGTTGAGCCTCACCAACGCGGTCGACCAGAAGTTCCGGGTCCGCTCCGAGTACGAGCACAGCACGAAGGACACCACCAACCTGAGCACGTGGAGCGGCTGGCTCTACCTCACGGTCAGGAACTGACCCGGAGTCAGTGGGCGGCGTGGTTGAACAGTCCAAGGCGGTGGCCGGACTGGGGCGCCGTGCGTTGGATCGCGACGATGGCGGCGTCGTCGCCGAGGTGTCCGCCGCAGTGGGCGAGGAGGTCCCGACGCAGGTGGTGCATGAGCGCTTCCGGGTCGCTCTTGGTCCAGCGCGCGACGCGTAGCGCGAGGGGGTAGAAGGTGCCGTTGCGGTCGCGGGCCTCGGTGACGCCGTCGGTGTACAGCAGCAGCGTGTCACCGGCCTCGAAGGAGAACTCGTCGATGGTGTAGTCACCCGCCGCCATCTCGTACATGCCGAGCGGGGGCGCCGGGTGGGGGCTCGTGACGGTGGCGACCCGGTCCCGGCTCAGCAGCAGTGGTGGGGGGTGGCCGCAGTCGGTCATCCGAACCGCCGGGTCTTCGTCGGGGATCTCCAGCAGCAGGGCGGTGATGAAATGTTCCTCGATGTCACCGTCGGCCTCGATGAAGTCGGACAGGTAGCGGCACACACTGCGGTCGAGCGCGGCGGCGAGAGCGGCGAGCGAGGTGTAGCGATCGGCGGTCTCACGGAAGGCGCCGAGCAGCATCGCGGACTCCCCGACAGCAGACAGGCCCTTCCCCCGAACGTCACCGATGATCATTCGAGTCCCGCTGCCGGTACGTGTGGCGGTGCACAGGTCCCCGCCGATCTCGGCCTCCTCCTCGGCGGCCAAGTACAAGGAGGTGATCTGCAACGAACCGATCCGCTGGGGGAGCGGACGCAGCAGCGCCCTCTGGGCGGCCTCGGACACCGACCGCACCTTGGCCAGCTCCGCCCGGCGCCGTTCCCGCACGACGCAGAAGAACACGATCATGGCTGACAGCACCGTGAGCGCGACCACCTGGATCATGACGTTGCGCTCCGTGAAGAGCACGCCGAAGTGCAGACCGATGAACGCCTGAGCCAGCACGGTCAGGAGGCCGATCAGCCCGGTGCGCCAGGGGCCGGCGAAGGAAGCGGTGAGCGCGGGCGCGACGACGAGCAACGGCCCCAGATGGACATCGGCGGGGACATTGATGTCGACGATCGTGATCACCACGATGAGCGCAAGCGGGAAGAGCATCAGCGCATGGCGTGACTGCCACGCCTGACCCTGACCACCAAAGCGCCACCGGAGGTCCACGTCTTCCACTCTGCACCCCGCGAGTTCCACTCTGCACCCCGCGAGCCGGTCGGACGAATGCTGTGGGTGGTGTGCCTGCCACCACTCACACGGGCCGGAGGCGGCCCAGGAGGCCGATACTCGTGGTCACACCGGTGTGCAAGCCTGGCAGCAGACGGGAGTACCTGGGCACGGGTACCGGGAAAGGAACGCGATGCGGGACACATACCACGAGGAACTCGACTCGATCGGTGACGGACTGGTCGAGATGGCCCGGCTGGCCGGCTCCGCCATCGGACGGGCCACCGCGTCGCTGCTCGATGCGGACCTCCAGCTCGCGGAGAGTGTGATCGCGGCCGTCGAGAAGGCGGACGAGCTGCAGCGGGAGCTGGAGAACCGGGCGATCACGCTGCTCGCCCGGCAACAGCCGGTCGCGACCGATCTGCGGATCGTGGTCACCTCGCTCCGTATGAGCGCGGATCTGGAGCGCTCCGGCGCCCTGGCTCGGCATGTCGCGAAGCTGGCCCGGCTGCGCTTCCCCGAACAGGCGGTGCCGGGCGACCTGCACAGCACCGTCCTCGAGATGGGGCAGTTGGCGCAGCGGCTGATGGCCAAGGCTTCCGAGGTGATCGTCTCCAAGAACGTCGACGAAGCGCTGCAGTTGGAGCGGGACGACGACCGCATGGACGAGCTGCACCGCACGCTCTTCCAGCACCTGCTGGACGAGCGCTGGAAGCACGGCGTGGAGACCGCGGTCGACGTGACACTCGTCGGCCGTTACTACGAGCGCTTCGCCGATCACGCGGTGTCCGTCGCCAAGCGGGTGGTCTACCTGGTCACCGGCGAATACGCGGACGAACTGACCCCGGCACCTGTGGTGGTGCCGGACGACCCGGCGTAGCCGTTCGACAGCCGGACCGGGCCTGCCCGCGAGCTCGGGCGGGAGGCCGCCCTCGGCGCGATCGACGACCCGCGGCGCTGCATGATCCGGGGGCGCGCCGTCATGCCGGAGATCACGGACGACCACCTGGCGGCCGCCCGGTCGGTCCGCATCCGCTGTCGCACGCTGGACCTCGATATCCGCTTTCGCACGCTGGACCTCGAAGTTCGCTCCTGGCGGCCTGACACGAGGCGAGTTGCCGGGAGCCCGTGCATGTCCCCGAGAGAACGGCCGCACTCCCGACGAGGCGGCCGGCGACGCCGCGCTGCACATGGAACCGCTGCTGCGCTGAAGGCCGGCTGCGGGGTCGTGTCATCGGTGCGGGGCCACCGGGAGGACTGTGGCCGTGATCGCTGAAGGGTGGGTCCCCGGATTCGCCTCGAGGCCCGGAAGCGTGCGCGAGCCTCGGCGGGCCAGATCCCTTTCACCGTGATTCCCCACTTGCCCGCGTACTGTTGCCCGCTGTCGACGGTGAAGGCGGTTTGATCGGACTCCCCTGCTGCGCGACTTGCACAAGTGCTCTGCTTGGATCGGCCCATGATTTCTGTCGGCGCACCGGACGAGACACGAGAGAGGGCAGCGCTCGCGGTCTGGTTCGGTGGGACGTCCGTGGCGTGCTGGCTCTGTTGCCCGTTCTGGATACTGGTCTGCTTCATCGCGCTGCCCCTGGCCCTCGTCGGCCTGGTGCGGGCCTGCATCGAGTACCGGGCATCGAGGTCGGGCCGAGCGAGCAGGCCACGGGCCATCGTGGGTGGGGTGTTGTCCCTCTTGGGCGCAACGGCGGCGATCGCCTACGTGATCTTTCTGGCCAACCATCCGGACCTCCCCGTCCAGGGGTAGGCGTCCAGCAGACACGCTCTGCTGAATCCCACGTCCGGGCCGGCGGTATCAGCCCGGTTCAGCCGACGTTCGGGGAGCCGCAGAACGCCCCGGCCAACACGGGGACCAGCCACCGCTCGATCTGCTCAGGGGGCCCGGCGGCCAGTTCGGTGCCTATGGGCGCCAACATGAGCCAGTTCAGCAGGCCGGCCGCGCACCGGATGCGGAAGTCCAACTCCCGCTCGTCGACTCCGGGAATCTTCGCCGAGAGCTGCCGGACGATGTCCCGCCGGGACTGCTGGAACTTTGCCGTCAGCCGGCCCCAGCCCTCAGGGGGGTCGATCCCGACGCGAGCCACCGTCCGCATGACCGCCAGATCCCGTCCGCCGGCCGCCAGCGCACGCATCATCGGCCCGGCGAACGCCGCGGCCAGATCCTCGATGCTGGATGCGGTGTCGAGCGAGGCGACCTCGTCGATCTGTGCGTCCAGGTAGCGTTCCAGCGCGTTCTCGATCGCCGAATCGCACAGCGCCTTCAGCGACCCGAAGTGGTAGCTCACCGAGGAGACGTTGGCTCCCGCGCGATCCGTGATCTCGCGGAGGGTCACGCCCTCCTGGCCGCGTCGCGCGAGCAACTCCTGCGCGGCGGCCAGCAGGCCGTCCCGCGTCCGCTGGCCGGCCTCGCGGCGCTGATCTGTCCGTTCTGTCGCCATGGGCAGAACTCAAACAGCTGCTTGATTTTGCTGTCAAGCAGCCGTTGGTCCGACAGGCGGCCCACCAGCGACCTAGAACGCCAGGCCGACGCCCGCCCCCTCGGTGCGCGACACCCGCCCAACCTGTAAATCAAACATTCGCTTGACATGGGACGCCGTCCATAAAGTCAAGCGAGCGTTTGATTTGAAAAGCGCCACGTACGGCGCGAACCCGTCTCGACGGATCTCGGATCCCAACAACCGACACAGAGGAAGACGACATGAAGTCGCTCGGATGGAAGACGATCATCGCCACGGCCGCCGTCACGAGCCTGACCGGTCTCGCCATAGCCGCCGCACCGACACAGGCCGCGAGCCCCGCCGTCAGCGGCACGCACGTCCACACCGCCGGCAGCTCGGAGGCCCCCACGGCCCTGAGTCCTCGCGAACTGGCGGCGCTGCCGCTCACCAACCACCACCTGACCCGGCACGAGACAGCCAATCTCGCGGTCGTGCTGAACGCGTACCACGTGGCGGAGGGCAAGAACCTGGACGTCCCCGCCTTCGTCAACAGCTTCGCCAAGGACGGCGTCTTCAACGACGAGGTCGCCGGCAAGACCTACCAGGGCAAGGCGCTCGGTGACGTTCTGCCCTACATGGCCAACCTCTTCCCCGATGTTCACCGTGACCTCAAGCGCATCACCGTGAACGGCGACGTGGTCAGCATCGAGCTGTCGATCCAGGGCACGTTCGAGGGGCCGCTTCAGACGCCGGCGGGCACCGTCGAGCCGACCGGCGCGAAGGTCGACGTGCCGACCGCCGACTTCTGGTACCTGCACAACGGCAAGGTCGAGCAGTTCAACTGCTACGTCGGCTACACGAAGATGTACTCCGACATGGGCGTGAACCTCGACTGGGCCTCGGCGGTCAACAAGCACTGAGCCGTACCCCGGCGGGTGTGGCCCGGCACTGCCGGCCGTACGTCACCGGCGGGGCCCGACTGTCGCGGCAGGCCGGGCTCTTCGAATCCGGCACGGGACAACTGATCACCATGCATGGAAAAAGGCCCGGGTCTCTGACCCTGGGCCTTTTCATGGAGCGGGTGACGAGAATCGAACTCGCGCTCTCAGCTTGGGAAGCTGATGTTCTACCATTAAACTACACCCGCGTAAGACGCCGGTTGAGCCGGTGTCGAATGCCCGCTCACTCTACCTCATGCCTGGCCTCCGGCGCTGAAGCCGAGGGGCCGGTTCGCGTTTCGGAGGGTGGATGCAGCTGCGGGGGACCGGAGTTGGGGCGTACGGTGGAGGCGTGGAAGAGGGTCTGGGCGGGACCGGAGTGCCGCCTGGAGGGCCTTTCCTTTCGTCCCGTAATGTGGCTTTCGTCGTCGGTCACGCCAGTGCCTGACGAAGGCTCTTGGGGAAGGGACTCTGTGGACTTGATGGAGCGCACCGTCGTCCGTTGTGCCGAGGGGCACGTGTTCAGCACCGCTTCGTTCCCGATGCAGCAGGCCGAGCGGCTCGGTCCCGGTCGGCTGATCCGGTGTCCGCGGTGTGCGCGGCTCCGGAACGTCGTTCCGGTGGAGCTGCAAAAGCGGTAGGCCGAGCGTCGGCACCGATGTGAGCAGGCGCGCGGGACGTCACGATTGTGGTCGGTCCGCGCGCCTTGCGTATCCTCGGGGCGTGCTTCTCTCAGACAAGGACATCCGGGCCGAGATCGACGCCGGGCGGGTCCGGATCGATCCCTACGACGAATCCATGGTGCAGCCGTCGAGCATCGACGTGCGGCTCGACCGCTACTTCCGGGTGTTCGAGAACCACCGCTACCCGCACATCGACCCCTCCATCGAGCAGGCGGACCTGACCAGGCTCGTCGAGCCCGACGGCGACGAGCCGTTCATCCTGCACCCCGGGGAGTTCGTCCTCGCCAGTACGTACGAGGTCATCACGCTGCCCGATGATCTCGCTTCGCGGCTGGAGGGCAAGAGTTCCCTCGGGCGGCTCGGGCTCGTCACCCACTCCACCGCCGGGTTCATCGACCCCGGGTTCTCCGGGCACGTCACCCTCGAGCTGTCCAATCTCGCGACCCTGCCCATCAAGCTCTGGCCGGGCATGAAGATCGGGCAGCTGTGCATGTTCCGGCTCAGCTCGCCGGCCGAGTTCCCGTACGGCAGCGACCGGTACGGGTCCCGTTACCAGGGCCAGCGCGGGCCGACCGCCTCCCGGTCCTTCCTCAACTTCCATCGGACCCAGGTGTGAGGGCGTGAACATGTCCCAGGTGCGCGAGAACCTCACGTACGAAGGCTTCGGCGCCGCGGTCCGTGAGCTCGCCCAGACCATCGCCGACGACGGGTACGAGCCCGACATCGTGCTCTCCATCGCCCGCGGCGGTGTCTTCGTCGCCGGGGGCCTCGCGTACGCCCTCGACTGCAAGAACATCCACCTGGTGAACGTCGAGTTCTACACCGGGGTCGGGACCACCCTCGAGATGCCCGTCATGCTCGCTCCCGTCCCCAACGCCATCGACTTCTCCGACAAGAAGGTCCTGATCACCGACGACGTCGCCGACACCGGCAAGACGCTCAAGCTGGTGCACGACTTCTGCGTCGACGCGGTCGCCGAGGTCCGCAGCGCCGTGATCTACGAGAAGGCCCACTCCCTCGTGAAGTGCGAGTACGTGTGGAAGCGGACCGACGAGTGGATCAACTTCCCGTGGAGTGTCGAACCGCCGGTGATCAAGAGGGCAGATCAGGTTCTCGACGCGTAGGCAGGGACGACGAACCGAAGAGAGGGCTTCCGGCGCTGCGCCGGAAGCCCTCTCTCGTGCGTACGGCAGGTACGTACCGCCGTACGGCAGGTATCGCGCGCTAGAACGTGCCCAGCTTGATGATCGACACGATCGCGATCAGCTGGATGGCTGACGCGCCGAGCGCCTTCGGCCAGGGGAGGTCGTGGGACTTGCTGACCATGAGGGTCAGCAGGGCGGCCGCCGCGACCCAGGTCGCCCAGCCCAGGAGCTGGACGAAGGACGCGTTGCCGCCGAAGAACATGGCGACCAGCAGGCGCGGGGCGTCCGTGAGGGACATGATCAGCATGGAGAGCCCGACCGTGGGCTGCCAGGCGCCGTCGCCGCCGAGCTGGCGGGCCAGGGTGTGGGTGACCACGCCCAGGATGAAGGTGCTGATGACGATGGCCACGGCCGTCGTCAGGACGATCGGGACGGCGTTGGAGAGCGTGGCGTTTATGGCGTCCTGGCGGGCGCCGTCGAAGCCGAACACCGCGAGCAGGCCGTAGACGAACGTCACGATCAGGGCCGGGCCCCACATCGTGTAGTCGCGCATCTGGAGGAAGGTCTGGTTGGGGGCCATGACGATGCCCCTCAGCAGGTCCTTCCAGTGCAGGCGGGGGCCGATCGGCGGGGCCGCGGCCTGGCCGGCCCGGTAGGTCTCGCCCTGGCTGTACGGGTCCTCGCCGAGCGAGAAGGCCTGGGTGTGGCCGGGGCTGTTTGCCGCGTACGGGTCCGGGCCCTGTTGCGGGTGCCCGTCGCCGAAGTACTCCGGCTCGCCCCCACCGGGGCCACCGGCCTGGGGCCAGCCGCCCCGCTGTCCGCCGTCGTAGGGCTGCGCCCCGCCGTACTGCTGACCCTGGCCCTGACCCCCGTACTGCTGCTGCTGCGGCGCGGGCGGGTAGCCGTACGGCGGCTGCTGGCCTCCCTGGGGGGCCTGCTGTCCGTACGACGGTCGGTGTTGTTGCGGTCGCGCTTGCGGGGCTCGGTTGTCCCGGCCGCGTCCGATCCTGAATCCAGCCACGTTATCGAACGTACCTGGTCCCGCAGAGTGACGTGCCGGGCCCGGGGCGACGGGCCCGGCATTGGGGCCGACCTGTGACATCCCCTACGGGGACTCCCCGGGCGCCCCCTACGGGCTCAGCGGAGCATCACCTGGCCGAACCTCGGGTACCCGGACGTCGAGACGCCCACCGACGCCGGGCCGAAGGTGAGCGCGTTCGCCGGGGTGATGCCGGCGGACGCGCCGCGCGGGGTCCACAGGCCGCCGTCGGAGACGGCGAGACGCCGGAGAGGCCGTTCGCGCCGCCCACCGTGGCGTACGGCGCGGCGGTCACCAGGTGGGAGGTCAGCCCGCGAAGACGTTGCCGAAGTACGCGAGTCCCGACGGGCCACCGAGCGTGGTGCTGCCGAAGGACTTGGAGCCGGTCGCCGTGGTGCCGGAGGTGGTGGACTTGAAGAGCCAGACGGCGCCGGCGCCGTCGTTCTCGCCGCGGGCGCCGACCGTCAGTTCCGCACGGCCGTCGGCGTTGGCGTCGGTGAGGAAGACCGCGTCGCCGAAGTAGTCCTCGGACTCGGCGGTGCCGGGGACGTTCGCGGTGTCCTGCGAGTAGGACTTGGAGCCGGTGCCGGTCAGGCCGGACGCGGAGCCACGCAGGACCGTGACCTGGCCGGCGTGCTTCTTGGTGCCGAGGCTCTCGCTGTCGGAGCCGATCACGACATCGGCGTACCCGTCGCCGTTGGTGTCGCCGGAGGTGAGGCTCCAGCCGAAGCCGTCCCACTTCTCGCCGGTGCCGGGGACGCCGGCCGTGTCCTGGGTGATACGGACCGGGGTACGGGTGCTCAGGCCGCCGGACGCACCGTAGGTCACCGTGATCGCCCCGCCCAGGCCGCCGTTCGGCTCGGTCGTCGACTTCTCCATGAAGTTGCCGGTGACGATGTCGCCGTAGCCGTCCTTGTCGACGTCGGCGATGGTGGCCGAGTAGCCGCCCGAGAGCTTCTTGCTGTACTTCGGGCCGGTGGCCGAGCCGAGGTAGAGGGCGCTGCGGGTGGCGTAGTCGCCGCTGCTGGTCTCCTGCTGGCCCATGACGAGGAGGTCCGTCTTGCCGTCGCCGTTGACCTCGCCCGCGACCAGGTTGTCCGGGTAGATGGTCGTCTGGTCGATCGTGTCGATGCCGACGAGTGAAGCCGCCTTGCCCGTACGGGAGATGGGGCCACGGAAGATGTTCAGAGAGGGCGAGGAGTTGTTGCCGGCCGCCAGGTCGGTGTGGCCGTCGCCGTCGAAGTCGCCGGCCGCGAGCGCCCAGCCCAGCTCGCTGAGGTTCTCCGGCAGCGGCGAGGAGATGTCGGTGCCGGACTTCACGCCGTCCGCGCCGCCCCACAGCACCGTGAGCGTGCCGTAGGAGTCGGTGGAGCCGATCTTCTCGCTGTGCACGCCGACCACGACGTCCGTGTACCCGTCGCCGTCCATGTCGCCCGTGGTCAGACGGTCGCCGAAGTAGTCGGACGACTCCGGGGTGCCCGGGATGCCGGTCGTGGCCTGGCTGATGATCTGGCGCTTGGAGGTGTCCAGGCCGCTCGCCGTGCCGTAGACGATCGCGACGTAACCGGCACCGGACTTGCCGGAGACCTTGGCGATGGGCGCGGCGATCGCGAGGTCGCGGTAGCCGTCGCCGTTGAAGTCGCCGGACAGGCCGGAGGGCGCGGCGGCGGCCGTGGTGGCGGGCAGGGCGGTGAGCAGGCCGGTCGTGAGGGTCGCGGCCAGCAAGAGGGTGCGCTTGCGCATGGAAGGGGCTCCAGGAGGGAGGTCGGGCCCATGACGGCCACGGGTCCGGCGACAGCGGAAAGGGGACAGCGGGACAGCGGGACAGCGGGACAGCGGGACAGCGGAAAGGGGACGACGGAACAGCGGAAAGGGGACGACGGATGGGCGGACGCGGACGGGTGCCGAGGGACAGAGGACGGCTCAGTCGGCGAAGAGGGCGCCGAACTGCGGCGTGCCCGACGTCGAGACGCCCGAGGTGCTCGGCGCGACGGTGCGGGAGCCGCTCGTGGTGATCGCCGTGCCGTTGGACGGCAGGTAGGTCACGGCGCCGTTGGCGCTGTTCTCGTACGAGCCGACGAGCAGGTCGGCCTTGCCGTCCCCGGTGACGTCGTCGAGCTTGACGTCCGCGCCGAACCGGTCGCTCTTCTCGTCGTTGCCGGGCACGCCCGGTGTGCTCTGGGCGAAGGACTGCACGCCGGAGGAGACCTTGACGCCGCTCGCGGAGCCGTACAGGACGGTGACCATGCCGGTGTTGCTGACGCCGTCGATGTCCTCGTCCGGGGCGCTGACGACGAGGTCCTGGTAGCCGTCGCCGTTGATGTCACCCATGTCCAGGTCCCAGCCGAAGGCGTCGCCCTTCTCCGAGGTGCCGGGCACGCTGCCGGTGTTCTGGGTGATGCCGGAGGTCGTGGCGGGGCCGGACGCGGAGCCGTAGGTGACGTTCACCTTGCCGCCGTCGGCGGAGTCCGGGACGGGCGTGCCGTTGGTGGTGGTGCTGTCCCAGCCCGCGCCGCTGACGATGTCGCCGTAGCCGTCGCCGTTGATGTCGCCGACCGCGGTGACGATGCCGGGCTTGAGGGCCTTGGCGGACGAGGGGTTCAGACCGTTCGCCGTGCCGGGCACGTAGTAGTTGGTGTTCCAGCCGGAGGAGGTCTGGGTCTCGTAGCCGTCGACGATCAGGTCGGTGCGGCCGTCGCCGTTCACGTCCCCGGCGGTGAGGCTCATCGGGCCGAAGGGGTAGTCGTTGGTGCCCGACTGGATCGGGGGCTTGATCACACCGCGTCCGCCCGGCGTGCCGACGGTGCTGAAGCCGCCCCTGAAGACGTAGATCGAGCTGGACGAGTTGCCGACGGCGAGGTCCGCCTTGCCGTCGCCGTCGAAGTCGCCGGCGGCCAGGTCCTTGCCCCAGTAGTCGTGCGAGGTGGGGGCCGCGTCCGGCACGTCGACGCTCTTGCCGGTGAGGCCGTTCGCCGAACCCCACAGGAGGGTGAGGGCACCGCCGTGGGTGTCGCTGCCGACCTTCTCGTACGGGGAGCCCACGGCGAGGTCGTCGTATCCGTCGCCGTTGAAGTCGGCGTACGCCGTCTCGGCGCCGAACTGGTCACCGGTCTCGGCGGTGCCCGGGACGCCGGAGGTGTTCTGGCTGATCGTCGTGCGCTTGGCGGACGATACGCCGTTCGCGGTGCCGTAGAGCACGACGACCTGGCCGGCGTTGGCATGGCCGCTGACGTAGGCACCGGGCGCGGACGCGGCGACGTCGCCGATGCCGTCGCCGTTGAAGTCGGCCTTCGCCGTCCTGAACGAATCCGCGGCGCTCGCCGTCGCGGCCGCGAAGGTGAGCAGACCGCCGGTCATCGCGGCCGCGGTGGCCGTCGCGAGGGCGAGTCGCAGGTGGGACCGGTGGTGCGGGTGCTGCTTGTGCATGCGGGGTTCTCCTGCGGCATGCGGGGATGTCTGGCGGGACATCCACAGACAATGGGGTGCGGACCGCTCGTGTTTGCCGGGAGTTGTCCTCGGGTTCACGGTTGGCCGGCGATCAGGAGACCTTCGCTGGGGCGTAAGGGTTGCACGTGAGTTCGGTAAATTCTCGTGACTGATGGGGCGCCGGGCCGAAGCTCGACGCCCCACCAAAGAGCCGCCTTCGGCACGTCAGCCGATGAGGCCGGTGCCGAAGGAGCCGTAGGTGCGGGACAGGCCGAGGGTGCCCGGGCCGAAGGAGCGGGCGCCGGCGGTGGTGACGCCGCCGGAGGAGCCGCGCAGCGCGGTGATCGCGCCGACGCCCTCGTCCTCGAAGCCGGCGGCGACGGTCAAGTCGGCGTGGCCGTCCTTGCTGACGTCCGACAGGAGGACGTCGGAGCCGAAGTAGTCCATGGACTCGGGGGAGCCGGGGACGTTGTAGGTGTCCTGCGAGATCGCGCGGCCGCCGTTGAGCGCGTAGCCGGTCAGCACCACGGTGGAGCCGGTGTCCTCCTTCGTGCCGATGTCCTCGAAGACGACGCCGATGGCGAGTTCGCCGTAGCCGTCACCGTTGACGTCGCCGATCGAGACCGAGCTGCCGAAGCCGTCGTTGGCCTCGTCGGTGCCGGGCACGCCCTCGGAGGCCTGGGTCAGTTCGGCCATGGGCGCGTCGCCGTTGACCGGGCCGCCCACGCTGCCGCGGATGACGACGACCTGGCCGCCGAGGCTGCCGGTGTGGTCGTCCTCCTTGGTGAAGACGTTGCCGAGGGCGATCTCGTCGTAGCCGTCGCCGTTGATGTCGCCGAGGGCCACGGAGGTGCCGCCGTTCAGCGGGCGCGGCACGGAGGTGTCCAGGCCGGAGGCGGTGCCGAGATAGGCGACGCCCTTGGACCAGCTGCCCGAGGGGTCGGAGTCGAGCCGTGTGCGGTAGGTGACGACGAGGTCGGACTTCTTGTCGCCGTTGGTGTCGCCCGCCGCCATGGCGTCGACGCCGAACATCGCCCACTCGGGCAGGTCGATCTTCTGCGTGCCACCCGTCGTTCCGGTCGTGGTGAAGCGGCCCTTGACGATGTACGCGTGCGAGGCGCTGGTGGCGACGGCCAGGTCGGCCTTGCCGTCGCCGTTGAAGTCGCCGGCGGTCAGCCTGCGGCCCCACTCGTCGTGCGCGGAGGCGGCCGGGTCCTTGACCGAGGTGCCGTTCTTGATGCCGCCCGACGAGCCCCACAGCACGGTGACCGAGCCGCCGTCGTCGTCCGTGCCGACGTCCTCTCCGGGGGCGCCGACCGCGAGGTCGGTGTAGCCGTCTCCGTTGAGGTCGCCCACGGTGAGCGCCTCACCGAAGTAGTCCTCCTCCTCGGCGGTGCCGGGCACTCCCGTGGTGTTCTGGCTGACGACCGTGCGCTTGGCTGGGTTCAGGCCGGTGGAGCTGCCGTAGACCACGGCCACGTAGCCGGCCATGCCCTTGCCGCCGACCGTCGCGTACGGGGCGGCGAACGCGACGTCGCCGTAGCCGTCGCCGTTGAAGTCCGCCTTGTAGTGCCGGGCGGAGGCGGCGGCCGTCGCCGGCGCGGTCGCGAAGGTGAGCAGACCGCCCGTCAGCGCGGCGGCGGTGGCCGCTGCGAGGGCGATTCGCGGGTGGTGCTTGTGCATGCGGGATCTCCTGCGGCATGCGGGGATGCCTGGCAGGGGCATCCGCAGTCGGTGGGCGATCAGGAGACCTTCGGTGTTGGGTAAGGGTTGTACGTGTGTTCGGTAAATCTTTGAGGTTCCTGTGCGGCGGGAGGCGTCGGCGCACTATCCACCGGGCGCTACGACGTCAGGAACTCCGAGGTGGAGAAGGTGACCGTCGGCTCCGCCGCGAGCAGCCCCCGCTTCGTCCCGGTGTAGACGGCGACGGTGTCCTTCGTCTCGCCCCGGTACGTCCGTACCACCAGGTCCGCGCGCCCGTCCCCGGAGAAGTCGCCCACCGTCAGCACCCGGGTGGTGCCCTGGGCCGGCGGTTTCACGGTCACCATGCCCGCCGCGGACAGTCCGGCCGTACGACCCCGCAGCACACGCAACTCCGAGCCGCTGGAGATGAGTTCGCTCAGGCCGTCCCCGTCGAAGTCGCCGGAGTCGAGCATCGAGCCCGGGGTGGGGACGCTGCCGCGGGCGGCGCCGGGGAGGTCGTAGCGCAGTGACGTTCCGTCCATCGCGCCGACCGCCGCGTCGAGGGCTTTGCCCTTGCCGAAGCTGCCGAACGCGACGTCGATGCCGGCCGGCAGGGCGGCGCCCGTGCGGGTGGGTCCGGCCGGTCCGCCGAGGACCACCGCCGACGCGCCCGTGCCCGCCGCCGTACGGACGAGGAGGTCGTCGTAGCCGTCGCGGTTCACGTCGGCGGCCGGGCCGGTGGGCACCTCACCCGGCGACGGGATCGGACCGCCCGCCTTGCGCGGAGCGCCCTTGCGGCTGAACGGGCCGCGCAGACAGCTGAGGTGACCGGCCGAGGCGTGCACGACCAGGTCCTCGGCGCCGTCGCCGTCGAAGTCGCCGCAGACCGGCTGGTCCGGCCAGTCGTTGCCGAAACGGGCCGGCGCGGGGACGGCGAGCTCGACCGCCCTGCCGGTGAGGCCCTTCGGGGATCCGAAGAGGATCTGGAGGGGGACCGGCGGCTGTCCCTGGCCGTCGTACGGCGGGTCGGTCGACACGATCAGGTCCGTGAAGCCGTCCTTGTCGAGGTCGCAGCTCGCCTCCGCGTCGAAGACGGCGGGCAGTTGGCCCTTGGTAGGGGAGGCCTGCTTCTTCGGGCTGAGCAACTGCCGTGCGCCGGGCGTGAGTCCACGTGCACCGCCGTAGACGATGCCGATGCCGGCGTCGTCCGCGTGGCTCTGTTGCTTGACGAGGTCGTTGACGACGAGGTCACGGTGGCCGTCGCCGTTGAAGTCGTCGGCGACCTTGCTGCCCTTGCCGTGGGGGACGGGGAGTTGGGCGGGAGCCTTCGCGATCCGCGTCGGCGTGTGCTGGGGCGCTCCGGCTTCCGTGCCGGGGCCGCAGGCGGCGAGAAGGCTGCTCCCGAGGGCGCATACCGCCAGGGCTGCCGCCATCCGCGTGCCCGCTCTTCGCCCGCTCACCGCGCACCTCACCCGCCCCGGAGACAACAACGCGGGTCATCATGCACGTGTTCGGGCGGGGGGTTAAGGGGTGCGGCGTGCGGGATGGGTCACGCCGGACAACGCCACCGGGCGAACCCCGCTTCCTCGCCGAGCGCCTGACCGAGGCCCCGCACGTCGCCCTCCACATCGCACTCTGTATCGCCCTCCGCGTCGCCGAGCGCCACGGCCGAAGGCTGAGCCACTTGAACCGGCCAGGAACGACGACGCCCCCTGCCCGGACGGGGCAGGGGGCGTCGGTGGTACCGAACGGGCCGTTACTTCACCGGCTCCGGCTCCGGGGCGCTCTCCGAGTCGGTCTCGCCCGCCGGGGGCTCGTCGTCGACCGGCGTCCTGACGGAGTCGAGGAGCAGCTGGGCCACGTCGACGACCTGGATGGACTCCTTGGCCTTGCCGTCGTTCTTCTTGCCGTTGACCGAGTCGGTCAGCATGACGAGGCAGAACGGACAGGCGGTGGAGACGATGTCCGGGTTGAGGGAGAGGGCCTCGTCCACGCGCTCGTTGTTGATGCGCTTGCCGATGCGCTCCTCCATCCACATGCGCGCGCCGCCGGCACCGCAGCAGAAGCCGCGCTCCTTGTGGCGGTGCATCTCCTGCTGGCGCAGGCCCGGGACGGCCGACATGATCTCGCGCGGCGGCGTGTAGACCTTGTTGTGGCGGCCCAGGTAGCAGGGGTCGTGGTAGGTGATGAGCCCGTCGACCGGGGTCACCGGGAGCAGCTTGCCCTCGTCGATGAGGTGCTGGAGCAACTGGGTGTGGTGGATGACCTCGTAGTCGCCGCCGAGCTGCGGGTACTCGTTGGCGATGGTGTTGAAGCAGTGCGGGCAGGTGGAGACGATCTTCTTCGCCGACTTGGGCTTCTGCGACTCGGGCGTGACCTTGCCCTCGTCGTCCGTCTCCTCGCCGAACGCCATGTTCAGTGCCATGACGTTCTCCATGCCGAGCTCCTGGAACAGGGGCTCGTTGCCGAGGCGGCGGGCGGAGTCACCCGTGCACTTCTCGTCGCCGCCCATGATCGCGAACTTGACGCCCGCGATGTGGAGGAGCTCCGCGAAGGCCTTGGTGGTCTTCTTGGCGCGGTCTTCGAGGGCGCCGGCGCAGCCGACCCAGTACAGGTAGTCGACCTCGGACAGGTCCTCGATGTCGCGGCCGACGACCGGGATCTCGAAGTCGACTTCCTTCGTCCACTCCAGACGCTGCTTCTTGGCCAGACCCCAGGGGTTGCCCTTCTTCTCCAGGTTCTTGAGCATCGTGCCCGCCTCGGACGGGAACGCGCTCTCGATCATCACCTGGTAGCGGCGCATGTCGACGATGTGGTCGATGTGCTCGATGTCGACCGGGCACTGCTCGACGCAGGCGCCGCAGGTGGTGCAGGACCACAGGACGTCCGGGTCGATGACGCCGTTCTCCTCGACGGTGCCGATGAGGGGGCGCTCGGCCTCGGCGAGGGCGGCGGCGGGGACGTCGGCGAGCTGCTCGGCCGACGCCTTCTCGTTGCCCTCCATGTCCTTGCCGCCACCGGCGAGCAGGTAGGGCGCCTTGGCGTGCGCGTGGTCGCGCAGCGACATGATGAGGAGCTTGGGGGAGAGCGGCTTGCCGGTGTTCCAGGCGGGGCACTGCGACTGGCAGCGACCGCACTCGGTGCAGGTGGAGAAGTCGAGCAGGCCCTTCCAGGAGAACTGCTCGACCTGGGAGACACCGAAGACGTCGTCCTCACCGGGGTCGGTGAAGTCGATGGGCTTGCCGCCGGACGTCATGGGCTGGAGCGCGCCGAGCGCGGTCTCGCCGGTCGCGTTCCGCTTGAACCAGATGTTCGGGAAGGCGAGGAAGCGGTGCCAGGCGACGCCCATGTTGGTGTTGAGGCCGACCGTGATCGCCCAGGTCATGGTGACGCCGAGCTTGATCATGGCGGTCAGGTAGACCAGGTTCTGCAGCGTGCCGAGGCTCAGCCCCTTGAAGGCGGCGACCAGCGGGTACGAGGCCCAGTACGCGGCCTCGTAGTGGTGGACGCCGTGAATCGCGCCCTCCAGGCCGCGCAGGGTCATGATCGCGAGGCCGATGACGAGGATCACGGCCTCGACGAAGTACGCCTGGCCCGTCTTGGAGCCCGCGAAGCGCGACTTGCGGCCCGGCTTCGACGGCCGGTTCAGCTGCCGGATCGCGATCAGTACGAGGATGCCGAGTGTCGTGAACAGCGCGATGAACTCGGTGTACAGCTCGTACGGCAGCCAGCCGCCGAGGATCGGCAGCGTCCAGTCGGCCTTGAACAGCTGACCGTAGGCGGTGACGATCGTCAGGCCCAGGGTCAGGAAGCCGACGGCGACGAACCAGTGCGCGACGCCGATGATCCCCCACCGGTTCATGCGGGTGTGGCCGACGAACTCCTTGGCCAGCGTGATGCTGCGGGCCTTCCAGTCGTCGGTTCGGCTGCCGGCGGGTACGGGCTGGCCGAGCTTGATGAACCGGTAGATCTGCGCGACGGCTCGGGCAATGAGCGCAACGCCGACCACGGTCAGGACCAGCGACACGATGATCGCGGCGAGTTGCATTGGGGGCTCCTCGGGCCTGCGAGGCGGGGCTTCGTGGCGGACTTCGATGTGATTACTAAGCGGTAACTTATGCAGTCCGTCTGAGACTACCCACTTCTACTGCCGCACTGTAGTCAGCAGTGCGGTGATCTGCGTCGCTGAGGCTCGCCTGAGCGGGGTGTCGCCCACCAGGCCCGCATCGTTCCGGGCAGGGTCTCGCCCACTAGGTCCACCTCGCCCCGGGCGGGGTCTCGCCCATCAGGTCCACCTCGCCCCGGGCGGGGTCTCGCCCATCAGGTCCACCTCGCCCCGAACGGGGCGCCGCCCCATCGCGCCGCCGCCCGATCCAAAGCTGATCGTGTTAATGGCGCAATATTGTGACAATCAGGCCTAAATTGGCGTCGTGTTGTACGGAATCGCTGCCGCCACGGCCGCCCTGTTGCTGACCGCCGCGCTCGCCGCGCTGCTGCGGACGTTCGCCCTGCGCTTCGGGATCGTCGAACGGCGTCGCGTGCGGCCGGTTCCGCTGCTCGGCGGAGTGGCCGTCGTCGGCGGCACGGCGTTCGTCGCCGGAGTCGGCGAGTGGACGGACGTCGCCCCGCTGGGGCCGGAGGCCGCGCGGCTGCTGGTGGTCGCGATGGGGGTCGCGCTGCTCGGGCTCGTCACCGACCTGTGGACCCTGCCGCCGGTGGTGCGGGTGGCCGGCGTGGCCGTCGGCGCCGCGCTGACCGTGCCGTACGAGGAACTCGGCCTGCCGGGCGGGGTGTTGGCCGTCGCCTGCGTCGTGTTCGTCGTCCATGCCTTCGCCTCCCTCGATCATGCCGACGGGGTGATGGGGACCGTCGGGGTCATCACCGCCTTCGCGCTCAGCGGGTGCGCCGCCGCCGAGGTGATGGACGGGCTCGCGGCGCTGCTGAGTGTGCTGGCCGCCGCGCTGACCGGCTTCCTGATGCACGGCTGGCCGCCGGCCCGGATCGCGCCGGGGCGGTGCGGCGCGCTGTTCGCCGGGTTCGTGCTGGCCTCGGCGGCGGTGCTCGTGCATGCCGGGCGGCAGGCCGGGGCCGGGTTCGGCGCGGGGTTCGCGCTGACGGCCGTGGCCTGCGCCGATGCCGTACTCGTGCTGGTGTCGCGGCGGCGGGGTGGGCGCCCGCTGCTGCGGCCCGCCCCCGACCACCTGGTGCACCGGCTGCGGCGGGTCGGGCTGACCCGGCAGGGGGTCGTGGTCGTCCTCGGTGCGGCCGCCTTCCCCGGGGCGCTGGTGGGACTGTTCATCGATCTGGGGTGGGTGGGGGCGGGGGCCGCGTGGTGGGTGGCCGGGGGTGTCGGGCTCGTCGCGGTCGTGGGAGGTGTGCGGCCGGGAGGTTCTCGCTCCCTCCGCCCCTACCCCTCCCGTATCTGGGGGGCTCCGCCCCCAAGGCGCCCCGTTTCGCGCTGACGCGCTCTTCCTCGAACGCCGGACCCGCTCGATTTTCCCAGGTCAGGTCCATCATGCGCGTAAGGAAGAGATAAGAGTTGAGCCACCCTGACTCAGGTCTGTTGACCCAGCGGCGGGCGTCGTGCACACTTGAGTCCGTTCCACTCAAGTCATGTTGGAGGAATTGAAATGGCACGTGCGGTCGGCATCGACCTGGGCACGACTAACTCCGTCGTCAGCGTTCTGGAGGGCGGCGAGCCCACCGTCATCACCAACGCCGAGGGTGCCAGGACCACGCCGTCCGTCGTCGCCTTCGCGAAGAACGGTGAGGTGCTCGTCGGCGAGGTCGCCAAGCGCCAGGCGGTCACGAACGTGGACCGGACGATTCGGTCCGTGAAGCGGCACATGGGTACGGACTGGAAGATCAACCTGGACGGGAAGGACTTCAACCCCCAGCAGATCTCCGCGTTCATCCTGCAGAAGCTGAAGCGCGACGCCGAGGCCTACCTGGGCGAGAAGGTCACGGACGCGGTCATCACCGTTCCCGCGTACTTCAACGACTCCGAGCGTCAGGCGACGAAGGAGGCCGGCGAGATCGCCGGTCTGAACGTCCTGCGCATCGTCAACGAGCCGACGGCCGCCGCCCTGGCCTACGGCCTCGACAAGGACGACCAGACCATTCTCGTCTTCGACCTCGGTGGCGGCACCTTCGACGTGTCCCTGCTGGAGATCGGCGACGGCGTCGTCGAGGTGAAGGCCACCAACGGTGACAATCACCTCGGTGGTGACGACTGGGACCAGCGCGTCGTCGACTACCTGGTGCAGCAGTTCAAGGCCGGTCACGGCGTGGACCTCGCCAAGGACAAGATGGCCCTCCAGCGCCTCCGCGAGGCCGCCGAGAAGGCCAAGATCGAGCTGTCCTCGTCCACCGAGACCTCGATCAACCTGCCCTACATCACGGCGTCCGCCGAGGGCCCGCTGCACCTGGACGAGAAGCTCACGCGCGCCCAGTTCCAGCAGCTGACCGCCGACCTTCTGGAGCGCTGCAAGACGCCGTTCCACAATGTCATCAAGGACGCGGGCATCAACCTCTCCGAGATCGACCACGTCGTTCTCGTCGGTGGCTCCACCCGTATGCCCGCCGTCGCCGAGCTCGTCAAGGAGCTGACCGGTGGCAACGAGGCCAACAAGGGTGTGAACCCGGACGAGGTCGTCGCCATCGGCGCCGCCCTCCAGGCCGGTGTCCTCAAGGGTGAGGTCAAGGACGTCCTGCTCCTCGACGTGACCCCGCTGTCCCTCGGCATCGAGACCAAGGGCGGCATCATGACGAAGCTCATCGAGCGGAACACGACGATCCCGACCAAGCGGTCCGAGATCTTCACCACCGCCGAGGACAACCAGCCCTCCGTGCAGATCCAGGTCTACCAGGGCGAGCGCGAGATCGCGGCGTACAACAAGAAGCTCGGGATGTTCGAGCTGACCGGTCTGCCGCCGGCCCCGCGCGGTGTCCCGCAGATCGAGGTCGCCTTCGACATCGACGCCAACGGCATCATGCATGTCACGGCCAAGGACCTCGGCACCGGCAAGGAGCAGAAGATGACCGTCACCGGCGGCTCCTCGCTGCCGAAGGACGAGGTCGACCGGATGCGCCAGGAGGCCGAGAAGTACGCGGAGGAGGACCACGCCCGCCGCGAGGCCGCCGAGACCCGCAACCAGGGCGAGCAGCTCGTCTACCAGACGGAGAAGTTCCTCAAGGACAACGAGGACAAGGTCCCCGGTGACGTCAAGGCCGAGGTCGAGGCGTCCGTCGAGGAGCTGAAGGCCGCGCTCAAGGGCGAGTCCGGCGAAGGTGACAACACCGCCGAGATCCGTACGGCCACCGAGAAGGTCGCCGCCGTCTCGCAGAAGCTGGGCCAGGCCATGTACGCCGACGCCCAGGCCGCGCAGGCGGCCGGTGGCGCCGAGGGTGCCGCCGGCGCCGAGCAGCCGAAGGCTGACGATGACGTCGTCGACGCCGAGATCGTCGACGAGGACCGCAAGGACGGTGCCGCGTGACGGAGGAGACCCCGGGTTTCGACGAGAAGCCTGACGTCCCCTCCGGCGCCACCTCTGACGACGCCGAGCCGCAGACCGCCTCTTCCTCCTCGGAGGAGGGGGCGGCCCCGGACGGGGACGCAGCAGCACAGTTGGTAGGCCTGACGGCCCAGCTGGACCAGGCGCGCACGGCGCTCACCGAGCGCACGGCGGACCTCCAGCGGCTCCAGGCCGAGTTCCAGAACTACCGCCGCCGGGTCGAGCGCGACCGGATCGCGGTCAAGGAGATCGCCATCGCGAACCTCCTGACCGAGCTCCTGCCCGTGCTCGACGACATCGGCCGCGCGCGGGAACACGGCGAACTGGTCGGCGGCTTCAAGTCGGTGGCCGAGTCGCTGGAGACCGTCGCGGCGAAGATGGGGCTTCAGCAGTTCGGCAAGGAGGGCGAGCCCTTCGACCCGACGATCCACGAGGCCTTGATGCACTCGTACGCGCCGGACGTCACGGAGACGACGTGCGTGGCGATTCTGCAGCCGGGGTATCGCATCGGCGAGCGCACCATCCGCCCCGCGCGGGTGGCCGTCGCCGAGCCCCAGCCCGGGGCGCAGACCGTCAAGGCCGACGAGGCGTCGTCCGAGGCGGCCGACGACAAGGAGAGCGGTGGCCCGGACGAGGGCTGACGTTGAACGCATGAGAGAGGAGGGACGTCGAGGATGAGCACCAAGGACTTCATCGAGAAGGACTTCTACAAGGTCCTCGGCGTCCCCAAGGACGCCACCGAGGCCGAGATCAAGAAGGCGTACCGGAAGCTCGCCCGCGAGTTCCACCCGGACGCCAACAAGGGCAACGTCAAGGCCGAGGAGCGCTTCAAGGAGATCTCCGAGGCGAACGACGTGCTCGGCGACCCCAAGAAGCGCAAGGAGTACGACGAGGCTCGTGCCCTCTTCGGCAACGGCGGCTTCCGTCCGGGTCCCGGCGCCGGTGGCGGCTCCTTCAACTTCGACCTGGGCGACCTCTTCGGAGGCGGCGGCCAGGGCCAGGGTGCGGGAGGCGGCTTCGGTGGCGGCATCGGGGATGTCTTCGGGGGCCTGTTCAACCGCGGTGGCGCGACCACCGGCACCCGTACGCAGCCCCGGCGCGGCCAGGACATCGACACCGAGGTCACGCTGAGCTTCACGGAGGCCGTGGACGGCGCGACCGTTCCGCTCCGCATGACCTCGCAGGCGCCCTGCAAGGCCTGTTCGGGCACCGGCGACGCGAACGGCACGCCGCGGGTGTGCCCGACGTGTGTCGGCACCGGGCAGGTCGCCCGCGGCTCGGGCGGTGGCTTCTCGCTCACCGACCCCTGCCCGGACTGCAAGGGCCGCGGTCTGATCGCGGAGAACCCCTGCGAGATCTGCAAGGGCTCGGGGCGCGCCAAGTCGTCCCGGACCATGCAGGTGCGGATCCCCGCGGGCGTCAGCGACGGCCAGCGGATCCGGCTGCGCGGCAAGGGCGCTCCAGGCGAACGGGGCGGCCCGGCGGGCGACCTGTACGTCACCGTGCACGTCGGCTCCCACCCGGTCTTCGGCCGCAAGGGCGACAACCTCACCGTCACCGTGCCCGTCACCTTCGCGGAGGCGGCGCTCGGCGGCGAGGTGAAGGTGCCCACCCTGGGCGGACCGGCAGTCACGCTCAAGCTGCCGCCGGGCACGCCCAACGGCCGGACGATGCGGGCCCGCGGCAAGGGCGCGGTCCGCAAGGACGGCACACGCGGCGACCTCCTCGTCACCGTCGAGGTCGCGGTCCCCACGGACATGTCGGGCAAGGCACGTGACGCCCTGGAGGCGTATCGCGAGGCGACCGCGGGTGAGGATCCGCGGGCGGAGTTGTTCCAGGCCGCGAAGGGAGCATGAGCGTGATGGACGGCCGTCGACGCAACCCGTACGAACTGACCGAGGAAACCCCGGTCTACGTCATCTCGGTGGCGGCCCAGCTCTCCGGCCTGCACCCGCAGACCCTCCGTCAGTACGACCGCCTTGGCCTGGTCTCCCCCGACCGCACGGCCGGGCGGGGCCGGCGCTACTCGGCCCGCGACATCGAACTGCTGCGCACCGTCCAGCAGTTGTCGCAGGACGAGGGCATCAACCTGGCAGGTATCAAGCGCATCATCGAGCTGGAGAACCAGGTCGCCGCCCTCCAGTCCCGCGTGGCGGAGCTGGAGTCGGCCCTGGACGGCGCGGCAGCCGCCATGCGGCAGCGCGAGGCGGCCGTCCACGCCTCGTACCGCCGCGACCTGGTCCCGTACCAGGAGGTCCAGCAGACGAGCGCGCTGGTGGTGTGGCGACCCAAGCGGTCGGCGGAGTAGTTCCCACGCGCAGGTGAGAAGGGGCCGGGAGGTGATCGAACCTCCCGGCCCCTTCGCGCGTTGTCCGGGTACCGCACGCGGCTGGTCTGGTCGGTTCCTCGCACCGCATACGGCTGGTCCGCTCCATCAGTCCGGACAAGGCCTGACAAGTCACGATCGGTGCTGATCGTCAACGGCAGGTAAAAGCTGTTGCCGATCAGGGTGCCGCGCAAGGGACTTGGTCGCCTGCCGTCGTACGGCCGTGTGTGACAGAAGGTGAAGCTGAGGGGATTGATCGAATACGGGGGCGTACCCTCTTCCCATCGTGTTCACTTGGGGAACACAGAACGCTGTTGCCATCTCGTTAAGTGGTTACTCCTTGACGCTGAGGTGATCGCCGCGTTGGCTTTCAGCCACCTGGGTCGCAATGCTGCAACCTCGCCCGGAAGGCACCTGATGTGAACACTCGTAACACCCGCATGCGTCGCACCGTCATATCCCTGGCCTCGTCCGCCATGGCCGTCACCCTGGCCGGCTGCGGTGTCGTGGACGGGATCGGTGGCAGCGGTACCAAGGCCAGCCCCACCAAGGGCGACGACATCAAGGTGGGCCTGCTCCTCCCGGAGAAGGAAAACTCCCGTTACGAGAAGTTCGACTACCCCATCATCAAGGACCAGGTCGAGAAGCTCACCAGCAACAAGGGCCACGTCGTCTACGCCAACGCCGAGCAGAACGCGGCCAAGCAGAACACCCAGCTCCAGCAGATGGTGGACGACAAGGTCGACGTCATCCTGGTGGACGCGGTGGACTCCAAGGCCATCGCGAGCGGCGTGCAGAAGGCCAAGGACGCGGGCATCCCCGTCATCGCGTACGACCGGCTGGCACAGGGCCCGATCGACGCGTACATCTCCTTCGACAACGAACTCGTCGGCGAGGTCCAGGGCAAGGCGCTCGTCGGCGCGCTGGGCAGCAACTCGGCCTCGAAGAAGATCATCATGATGAACGGCGCGACCACCGACCCGAACGCGGCGCAGTTCAAGACGGGTGCCCTCGCTGAGCTCAAGGACAAGGTCGTCATCGCCCAGTCGTACGACACCAAGGACTGGAACCCGGTCAACGCCAAGGCCAACATGGAGAAGGCGATCGCGGCCGTCGGCCTCAACAACATCGCCGGCGTCTACTCCGCCAACGACGGCATCGCGGGCGCCGTCATCGACGCCCTGAAGACCGCGGGCGTCAGCTCCGTCCCGCCGGTCACCGGTCAGGACGCCGAACTGGCCGCGGTGCAGCGCATCGTCAAGGGCGACCAGTTCATGAGCGTCTACAAGTCGTACCCGCAGGAGGCCAGTGCCGCCGCCGAGATGGCGGTCGCGAAGGTCCAGGGCCGCTCGATCGAGTTCGACGCGCTGACCCGCGACAAGGTCAGCAGCCCCACGAACAAGGACATTCCGGCCCAGCTCGTGCCCGTCGTCGACCTCACCAAGGCCAACATCGAGGACACGGTGATCCAGGACGGCATCTACACGGTCAAGGAGATCTGCACGGCCAGCTACAAGGCTGCCTGCAACGCGATCCACCTGAAGTAGATCGCGAGGACCGCCGCCTGGAGGCAATCGTGGCCATGATCGGCCTGTTCTGGATCACCAAGGAGAGCGTGCACGTCGGTGCCGAGCCAGAGGGCTACGGGCGCGGCGTGCGGCTCACCCCCGAGGGGATCGAGGCGGTGGGCACGGACCAGAAGGGGTTCTGGCCCTGGGCGGACGTGCGCGCCGTCAGCGTGCAGGGCGCCCCGGTGCGGTCGAGTACCAAGTGGCTGGTGGGCAGCGTGGTGGACACCCTCATCGACGTGGCGTTGGGCGGCGGCGAGGCGCCGCCCGCCTTCGAGGTCCATGTCCGCACGGACGACGACAAGGCCGAGCTGACCGTGCACTCGGCCGCTGTCGGGGGCTATGTGCAGTCCGAGTACGAGCTGTCGGTGGAGCTGCTGGACCGGTTCGTGGACGGTTCGGCGGACGTGGCACGGCTGTTGGAGTGGGGCCGCGTCGAGGGCGGCGGCGCGACACCCTGGCGGCAGGCCCGTGAGGCACTGCTCAGGAGCTGGGCGGCGGCGGGCTGACGCGTCCCCGGTGCGTACCGGGCGTGTAGCCGAAGCTCGCCGGGACCGGGGTCGCCCTGAGCGGCGTCACCGGCACCTACGCCCTCACCCTCCTCGTGGTCGCCGTGTCCGGGATCGGCGTCGCCGCGTACCACCCGGAGGCCACGCGGTTGGCACGCGGCGCGAGCCCACGGCCGTCACACCGCGATGAGCTGGTTCTCCCTGGGCGGCAACCTGGGCTTCGCCGCCGCCCCGTTGGCGGTCTCCGCCGCCCTCGCGACGGGCGACGGCCTGCGCTCCACGCCGCTGCTGATACTCCCCGCCCTCGCGGGCACGGCCCTGTGCGCGGCGGCGGTACGGGCGGTCGGGGCGCCCACCCTCAAGACGCCTGCCGCCGACGCGAGCAAGCCGACCACCGGCTGGGGTGATCCGGCCCCCGCCGGGGGCGATCCGACTCCCGCCGGGGGCGATCCGACTCCCGGCGGGAGTGATCCGATTCCCGGCGGGAGTGGTCCGATTCCCGGCGGGAGTGATCCGGCGCCCGCCGGAAGCGGCCCGGTCGTCGGGCGGAATGACTGGCCCTCCTTGGGCGCCTTTGTACGCGGCCCTGGCCCTGCTGGTCGCCCTGCCGGCCGTCGGATGGCTGCTGCTGCGCCGCTTGCGGGAGCCCGGCGGCATCTCCGTGCGTGGTCCGAGGGGGGCCGACGGCGGGCTCAGTCCAGCTGTTCCGTCGAACCGTCCGGGTGGATGAGGAGGCTGATCTCGCCGCCGTAACGGTCGTCCCTGATGACGGCCGGGGTCGGGGCGCCCTGTTGCTGGGCGCGCTGCTGGAGGATCGCGATGACGATCTGCTGGAT
Source organism: Streptomyces sp. NPDC058246 (assembly GCF_042881985.1). NCBI lineage: Bacteria > Bacillati > Actinomycetota > Actinomycetes > Kitasatosporales > Streptomycetaceae > Streptomyces > Streptomyces sp. NPDC058246. The sequence goes on from NZ_JBHVWZ010000037.1 coordinate 50,854, forward strand.
GTCGCCGTAGGGCGGGACGGTGACGGGGACGCCGTCGATCAGCCCGGCGTTGGGGGAGAACACGCGCACCTGGGCGCCCGGCTGAGGGGAGGGCGCGGAGGAGGGGATCGGTTCGGTCACGGGAGGGTCTGGTCCTTCCGGCATGCGGGGGTGGGGAGGCGACGGGGCCTTTGCGGGCCGAGGAGACGCCGGGCGGGCGGCCCGGGGCGGATCAGGCGCTCTTCACCGGCTCGTGGGAGAGATCGAGGTCGCGGGCGCGGACGTACGTACCGCGGGACAGCCGGCGCAGCAGGCCCGACTTGACCAGGGCCGACAGGACGTTGCTGATGGTCTTCGAGGGGTCGCCGTACATCCCGGGCGGCAAGCTGCGCAGGACGTCGCGCGCCGCGAACGGGCCGGGGAGCGTCGCCACGGACTGCTCCACGGCGGCCCGGATGCTGGGCGTGGACGACCGGCGGCCGGGTCCCGCGTCGGCGGTGTTCCCGGTGGATGCCGCGAGGCGTGCCGACGCGGCGCCGGCCGTGGCCGGGTGCGTAGCGCGCTGCGGAAGGCGGGACGTGAGCCCGCGCAGGGCCGCCCGGATCGTCTCGAGGCGGGGATCGTCGGCCTGCCCGGCTTCCTCGCCCGTCGTGGCGGCCAGCATGGTCGCGACCTTCTCGATGTTGGAGAGCGAGGCCACGAGGTCGCGCATCAGCGGTTCCAGGAAGTCCCGGCGCAGCGCGGCCACGGGGTCGCTCAGGGCCAGTTCGACGCAGACGGAGCCCGTGAGACTCCGGAACGGGGTGAGGGGAACGGCCGCCCGGTCCGCGGTGTCCTGGGATCCCGGGCCGTCCTCGCCGTCCGCGGCGTCCGGCTCCTGCGGGAGCATCGACTCGACGGCCTCCCGCACCCTACGGATGTCCGTCACCGTCTCGTGCGTGACACCTCCGCCGGGGACGGTCGTGAGCATTGCTGTGAGTTGCTCGACGCTCGTGAGGGCCGGCACGGCGGACCGTATCAGCGGGACCAGCACGACCCGCTGTATGGCCTGAGCGGGATCCTTGAGCGAGAAGGCGATCCGCTGCCCGGCCTCGGCCGCTGCCATGGGTTCCTCGTTCCTGCTGTCCACCGGCACACGTCTCGCGGGTGGGATCTGCGACTGCAATGACTCCTGTGAACTCGCCCGAGCGGCGACGGTGTACGGCGGGGCGTCCTGCAAGAAACGTTCCTGCTGGGCCAGTTGCTCTTGACGCGCGTCGAACGCGTCGAGCACCAGGGCGAGTTCGGCACCGTACCCGTCGGTCCAGCGCGACGCGCTCCCGGTCACCCGGGACCTCACCCGGGCCAGCCTCCGGGACACCGTGCCGCGGCGCCGCTCGGCCACGAGCTCCTCCGGCCGGTCGCGTTCGGCCTCACGGTCGGGCAGATCCCCGTTCTCGTCGCCGAGCCCGAGCGCGCGGCGCATCCAGTTCCGGTCGTCCGCGGTGGTCGCGGCCGTATAGCCGGGCGGCTCGGTGTGGGTGACCGCGTCCTGGAGGCATTCCGCCCACAGCGGGCAGGACGCGCACAGGTCGCGCGCGGTACGCATCAGAACTTGGTGACGGTGACGCTGCTGCGGTGAACCGTCCTGCACAGGCCGGCAATTGTCCAGCAGCGGGTGCTGGAAGACATCCGGCCGACGCTGACAGGGCAGCGCCGCGTCGGGAAGGTACGCCGGTGAAGACGGACGTGTGGATGGTGCAGGCGGTGCAGGCAATGCAGACAGCGTCGTATGGCTCGCCATACGCATGAATGTTGTCCCCCGTGGTGATCTTTGATCGCGAGGGACTCTAGAACATGCCGACGACGGATGGCAACGCAATTGCAAAGTCCGGACCATCTCCACACAGTGACGATTCACCACATTCACGGACGCATCAACTGTCCCCTTCGCTCCGAGCGTTGAAGCGCCACAAGGCACCCGGAGCCCGTCGGGCCAGGCGGTGAGCTGTGGTCAGGGCGCCGCCGCGCGCCGCCAGGACCCCGATCACGCCGAGGAATCCCACGGGTACACCGGCCTCCGGCAGGAACATGCCGACGCAGGACGCGATGACGAGAATCACATCGACGACAAGGACGGTGACGCCGCGCCGGCCAGGGTGTTCCTTCACCATCCAGGGCCCGAGCAGCGCCATCCCGGCCAGCGCCCAGTACCCGAAGACGGCCGTGCCGCTGACGGCGAGTCCGGCACCCCAGCGTGCCGCGTCGCCCACCGCCGCGAAGTACCCGGTCAGCGCGGCGGTGACGGTCGTCGAGGCCAGCGCCAGCAGCAACTGCCCCCGCCTGCGCAGCAGCCAGACCAGCAGGCCGAGCATCAGCAGCACGCAGACCGTGACGAAGGAGGAGCCGCTGGACGCCGCGATGGAGAAGAGGGTGTAGGCGGCGGCGAGGCCGAGGACGACGCGGGGGAGCAGCTTGACGGCCCAGGGGTCGGCCGGGTCCTGGCGGAGGACACGCCCGACACGGGCGAGCCTTGGGCTGCCGGGCGGTTCTGGGGTGCGGGGATGGCCGGTCGTTGTACGGCGGACCTCTGTGCGTGGGGCCTCCGTGCGGCGGGTTTCCGGGCTGCTGGGTTTCGGACTGCTGGATGTCGGGCGACTGGGGGTCGGGTAACTGGTTTTCGGGCGTCCGGCTTTCGGACTGCTGGCGGTCGTGCGGCTCACGGGAGGATTCACATTCCGATGTCGGTGCCCTGCACCTTGGCGCGGAGGACAGGTGTCTGCTCGGGCTCCATGGGCGGTCGGCTACTTCGAAACGCGGCCGTCGGGGCGGGGCTCGTCCGGCCGGGGCGCGGGGGGCGCCTGCTGAGGGGCGGTGGGCTGACGGGGCCCCCGGGGCTGGGAGCGAGGATGAGGCTGAGCCTGGCCCCGGCCCTGGCCCTGGCCCTGAGGTCCTGGCTGGGGCCCCGGCTGAGGTACCGGGGCCTGCGGAGCCTGGCCCGCCGGGCTGCCGGTCGTGCCGCTGACGCGGCGGCGGGGTTTGGGCGGTTGCGGGTCGACGGGCTCCTGCGGGTGCGGTCCGTTCTCCGGCCTGCCCTCGTAGCTCCGGTCCGTCACCTGCGACGACCTGTACGCCGACTTGGCCTGGTCCCGCTTGGAGGGCGCGAGGACACCGCCCCTCTTCAGCCGGTCGCCGAGCCACTTCTTGTCGGCGTACCGTGTCGCCCCGGCCGCCGCCCGGCCCGCCGTACGGCCCACGGAGCGCCCGGCACCCTTGACCGCGTCCGGTGTCCTGTCCACCGACTTCTCGCTGCCCGCGGTCGCCGCGTCCCGGATGCCGAGAGCGTCTCCGCCGCCGCCCGCGAACTGCGGACTGAAGTTCCCGGCGAGGAGCTTCTTCAGCATCATCACGACGGCGACCGTGACCAGCAGCAGCATCAGGAGCTGCGTACCGAGGGCGATGTTGGCGGGCAGGATCATCTGGTACAGGACGAGCAGCACGGTGAGGATCACGCCGAAGCCCGCGCGCAGGACGAAGCTGTGCACGAAGGTCTCCAGCCAGCCCTTGAGCAGCTTCTGCTGCGAGGGGTGGATACCGAGCGTGGCGATCAGCGGCAGCATGATGACGAGGATCAGGGTCACGGCGTGCCAGAGCAGGGTGAGCGCGCTGAGCACGATGACCATCAGGCCGACGATGAAGGCCGCGACGATCGAGTAGAAGGCGATGCCGACCCGGCTGCCGGCGTTCTTGCCGGCCCAGTCGTTGAACGCGACGGGGTAGATGTTCTTGTCGGGAACATCGTCACCCGCGTCCTTACCGCCGGAGATGTCCTGCCGGATGGGCATCCACTGCTTCTTGTACTTGTCGATGTCCTTGCCGGCGAACTCGTCCTTGTTGGTCCAGGACTGGGCGACGGCCTGGCGCACCCGGAGGTCCTCGCAGCGCGCGCCCTTGCCCCAACTGCATGTTTCGCCCGCGCTGTTCGGGGCGCAGGAGCCGTCCGGCTTCACCTTGCCGCCGTCGTTCTTGAAGATGCAGTTCTTGCCGGGGTCGCCGAACTGGCCGAGGGACCAGGGGCGGAACGCGAGCGTGTCGTACATCGCACAGCTCGACAGGCGCAGCCCCTCGTTGTAGGAGCCGTCCGGCAGGTCGCACGGACTCTGCATTTCTCCGGAGGCTCCGGCCAGGACCGTCGCGGTGAGCGCTGAATTGGCCTTGGCGATACCGGAGTCGGCGGTCTCCACGACCTTGTGGTAGTTGTTCCCGGTCAGAAAGGCCGTGACGGCGATGACGGTGAGAGCGGCCCAGGAGATTCCCGCCCACACCTCTCGCATGTCGCCACTGCGCCATTTGGTGAACACCCAGAGGCCGACCAGCAGGATCATGACGGGGACGGCCGGAACGAGGACGTTCTTGCGCAGCGTGTCGACGACGTCGTCCCGCCCCGAGTAGAGGCCGGCGAGGGGGCTCGGGTTGGACGCGGATTCCTTGATGGAGATGGCCGTGCGGGTGAGGATCTTCGTGCCGTTGAAGATCGTGTCGGCTATGCCGTTGTTGACATAGGCCATGACCGCACAGGAATCGGCGCCGCTGCCCCAGTTGCCGTCGTCCTCCGAGGCGTCTCCACGGCCCTTGAAGGTCATGGACCAGTTCATGCCCCGCATGCCGTCGAGTTCGTACAGCGTGTACTTGTCGGCGTCGAGGGGCATCTTCACGGCGCCGGTGATCATCCCGGCGTTGTCGCTCAGACTCTCGGCGCCGTTGCCCTTCTGCCACTGGTTGACCGCGGGCATGATCGATTCGCCGTTGGTGCCCGGGGTGTCCATCTGGTAGCTGTCGTCACCGGTGAAATTGCAGGAGAAGTCCGCGTACGCCGACGTCGGCACGGCGAGCGAGAGGGCCACCATGGCCAGCACCACGAAGAGACCGGCGCGGACTGCCGCGCCGACCCTGCCGATTCTGCGGCGCAGTGCATTGCGCGGGGGCATCTTGATTCCTTCTGGAGGCGTGGAGGTGGGGCCGCGGAGCCGATGTCGGGTCGGCCGGGAGACAGTCGCTCGGTACGCAGCCGGTGACGAGGGCGGCCGGGGCGGTGACGAGGGCGGCCGGGGCGGCGGCGCGGACGGCCGTTCGCTGGAGGCGCGGGGTCGTCCGCCTCAGGAGGGGATGTAGTTGGTGAGCACGCAGCCCTCGACCAGCGAGTCCTGCTTGCGGTAGCCGGTGGGCACCTCGAGGTCGGGGTCGCAGTTCTCGATCAGCAGTCCGGTCTCGGCCAGCCCGCTGTTCCTGAGCGAGTTGGTGGGGTCCACGACGAAGTCCGCGCCGAAGAAGAAGCGGCCGGTCAGCAGGTTGCCCTTGGTCCCGCTCCGCTGCGCCGACGCGCGGATCTTGTCGCGGTAGTTCCGCTGGAACGCCTTCATGTCCGAGGGCAGATAGACGACCCAGCCACCGAGTTCGGAGTTGGTGTCACCGCAGAAGCCCGACTCCTTGATCTTCCAGGCCGCGGCATCGCGCTTCTCCTCCTCCGTGGCGCCGTCGTACGTGGTGCCGAGGAAGCCCTGGGCGGGTGTCCCGTGCGCGTTCTCGTCCGTGGTGATGTCGGCGCAGGGCAGCCCCGCCCCGGAGAGGAACTCCTGCGCGCCGCCCAGTGTCTTGACGCCGGGCAGGCCGGTTCCGTCGGCCTTCTCCTGGCCCCCGGTCCCTTCCTGGCTCTGTCCGGCCGGGGCTTTCGCGCCGCCTTCGGAGTCCGACCAGCACCCGCTCAGCGTCGCGAGCGTGATGAGGGCGGCCCCGGCGGTGAGGTGCTTGGACAGGCGCATGCTGGTCAGCTCTCCTGGTCGGTCTGTCGGTCTGTCGGTCTGTCGGTCGATTGGTCTGTCGGTCGGTCGGTGGGTGTGTGGGTGCGTGGGTGGTCACGCGGCGGCTGACGCGTTCGTCTCTGGGTCCGCCTCCTGCAAGAACGTCCAGTCCCACACGTCCACCGGCGGATTGACGCCCTGCCGGGCGGGCCGCGTCGTGCCGTTGGTGTCCGTGGCGGCGAGGATCTCTGCGAAGACGAGGTCGACGGCGACCGTGCCGACGCGCTTGTCGGCGTCGCGCTGGAGGCAGACACCGGTGCGGAGGTCCTGGAGGGCGGCGATGACCTTCGGGTCGTCCTCGGGGCGGCCGAGGAGCGGGGCCACGAGCGAGGCCTCCTGGGCGGACTTCTGCTTGAAGGCGAAGACGGTGTGGATCTGGTTGGCGCCGCCGCTGCGGGCCTCGGAGTCCTCGATCTGGACCAGGTCGATGGCCTGCTGGGTGATCAGGACGGTGACGGCCATGTAGGAGCGGCCCTGCTTCAGTGCGCGGCGCATCAGGTCGCGGCCGCTCTCGGTGGCGGTGACGACGTACGCCTCGTCGACGAAGAGCGCCTTGGGGCGCAGCCCGACCTCGCCGGTGACCGGGTTCTTCTCGTAGCCGACGTCGAGCATCTGGCTGCCGAGTTCGACGACCGCCATGAGCGCGGTGGCGGCGAGCCGCTCCGCCGGGTTCCAGCTGCGCGGGTCGGACGCCGCCGGCGACTGGAAGCCGCGCAGGGTGATGACCGTACGCCGCTTGCGCATGCTCGACAGCGGTTGCGGTTGCTCGGCGAAGGAGAGCCGGGCGTAGGGGAGCGTGCGCAGCTCGGTGAGAAGCATCTGGGCGAGTTTCAGGTCCTTCATGGCGTCCCGGTCTCCGCTCGCCACCGCGTGGTCGTACGCCGCCACCACCTCGTCGACGACCTGCCACAACGTCGGGCGGGGTACCCGCTGTTCGGCCTCCCGGGCGGTCAGGCCCTGCTCGACGGCCTGCCGGATCGCGGAGTTGTAGCGGCCGATCACCGACGCCATCGCCTCGATGACGGGCAGCCGTACGCGCTGGTAGTCCTCGTCGCCGAGGAAGCCGCGCAGCATCGACTCGGCGAGCAGGCGGCCCGCCGGCACGTCACGGGCGATCACCCACGGGTCCAGGACTCCCGCCTGGCCCTTGAGGAGGTCGACGACCTCCGTCTCGGCCCAGAACTCCGGGTTGATCGGCTGGAAACGGCTCTGCGGGCTGCCCAGCAGGCCCGCCTCGGCGTCGGCGGCGAACGACGGGTCGTTCACCTGCGCGCCGAAGGCCAGGTAGTAGCAGAGCTGTGCGAAGTCGGTCTTGGGGTCGATGACCAGGCAGCGCACGCCCGACTCCGACTCCTCGTAGAACTTCTGCAGGGCGAGCGAGGACTTTCCGCCGCCAGACGCGCCGACGATGGCGAGGCCGCCGCCGTCGTTGCGGGCCGGGCCGACGTGGAGGGAGTAGTGCACCGGCATCTTCCCGGCCCAGCCCACCAGGTTGCCGACCCAGCCGAGGCGCTTGCCGGAACGCTGCTCCGGATTGTCCCCCAACTCCGTGCCGGCCGTGGGCAGGCCGGCGCCGAGTTGTTCGACCTCCTGGAGCCGGAGGTAGGGGGCGATGGGCAACTTGGGGGCGTCGCCGGGGAGCTGGGACTGGAGCAGGCGCCACTGCTGGCGGGTCGGGCGCAGCAGCGTGACCTTCAGGTCCTGCTTGAACTGCATCTCCAGGACCCGACGGCGGCGTTCCAGCTCCTTCACATCGGGCGCGGAGATCGTGAAACGGATCTGCGCCTCCATGCCCGGCATCTTGTGCTCTTCGATGTCGTCGACGAGCTCCTGCGCGCGCGTGACCTGGCTGCCCAGCTTGGTGTCCGGGGTGCGGCCGGAGTTGGCCATGTCGTTCATCTCGTCCACGAGGTTGCCGTGGATCTTGCCGGCCCGGTCCTTGAACTTCAGATACGGGATCAGGGTGAAGCGCATGTCGATCTCGACGGGGAAGTCCACGTGCTGCGCGGCGTAGCGCGCCCACGCCGTCGACTGGCGAAAGCGGGTTTCCGCAGGCCAGTTGGCCGCGACCAGGGTGGTGGTGTAGCTGGTCTGCTGCTCGCCCGTCACCTCGTCGTACTGATGCAGCACGATGTGCGTCTTGCGGTTCTCGCCGGAGAAGTCGACGACCAGGTCGAACTGGTCGGGTCCCCAGGCGCGCGATCCGAGGACCGGCTCGGGCGGCACCGCCAGATCGCCGTGCAGCGGCTTGCGGATCAGCCACACCAGCTCTTCGCGGGTGAGCGGGGTGCCCTTGAGGCCTTCCAGGCTCTCGTGGACCTCGATCGCGACCTGTGTCCACTCCGCGAGTACGGCGGGAGACAGGTACTCGTCCGTGACGCCGGTGGCCGCGGCCGCGGCCTGGTCGGCGGCCCCGCGCACGCCGTGCAGCAGCCCGGGCTCGTCGTAGGGCTCATCGCCGTCCGCCAGCACCCCGGTCCCGCCGTTGCGCTTGATCGAACCCAGCTTCACCAGCAGGATGTTGCGCTCCCGCTTGGCGCCGATGCGCTCCTGGTAGTCGGCCTTGCGGAGGTTGTACGCCTTGTAGTTGTCGGTCGGGTCCCAGGCGATGGCGTTCAGGTCCTCGGCCCAGTTCAGGGCCGTGATCGGCTGGTAGACCTTGCGGTAGTGGCACTCCACGTTACGGTCGCCGCGGGCGAGGTTGAGCAGCCCGCGGGCCGGGCCCTCGGCCATCGCCTGCAACTCGGCGGAGTTGAGGTACTCGTCGATGGCGGTGGGCAGCACCAGGCCGGTCCACACCGAGTCGCCGTGCACGAAGACCAGGTCGTCGGCGTAGCGGTAGGGGAGGCGAAGGTCCTCGCGACGGGCCGACTGGCCGCCGCTGCCGCTGGAGGACGCCTTGGCGCGGCCGCCCGGCCGGCCCTGGCCCTGCCTCTTCTTGCCGGAGCCGGCGGCCATGATCATGGCGACCACGAAGAAGGCGACCGCCCCGCCCAGCAGGATCATCATGAACATGGAGAAGTCACCCTGTGGTGTCGTGGGAAGGGGAAGCTGCGACGGAGGCGGAGAACGAGGTGCCGCGTTCGGCGGCGGCCCGGCGTGCGGCGTCGTACCGCGACTGCCAGCGGGGCGACCCGGGGGCCCAGAGGATGACCTGCCAGCGCAGGTCCTCCGGTTCCTGATCGGCGGCGAGTCCCTGGAGCCGCTTGGGCTGGAACCAGTAGTCGACCCACACCACCAGTTGCTGACTCAGCGTCAGCGCCGAGGGCAGGGGCCGCCCCCAGACGAAGTAGACGGCGAACGGCGGCCCGAAGTACAGGACCGACGTCCACATCGACATACCGAGGAAGGGGAGGAAGGCGGAGAGCGAGAACAGCAGGATGAGCCAGAGCAGCCCGAAGCCGAAGGCCGCGCCCAGGGCGGGCAGCAGCAGACCCGGCAGGGGGATGTTGCCCCAGTTCCAGATCCGCTTGGGGCGGTTCACCAGATCGGTGTGGTCGTACGCGACCAGCGGCTCGTGCGCTTCCTGCGCCATCGGCTTGACTCCCCTCGGGGTTCGGGTGGGCGGCCTGCACCTGTGCGCCGGTCAGGACCGGGCTCAGCTGCCCTTGCCGCCGCCGATCTGGCCGCCGAGGTCGATGAGGACACCGGCGAGGCCGGTGGCGCCGCCGATGATCAGGGCGGCGAGCGCGATCATGCCGAAGCCCTGGAAGGCCTCGCGCATGCCGTCGCCGCGCTTCATCGACATGAGCATCCGGATGCCGAGGATGAGCAGGGCGATGACGGCGACCATCGTTCCCGCGTTGCGGAGGATCGTCTCGATCTCTCCGAACATGTCCTCCATGGTCGTTGCGGCCAGGTACACGGTGATTCCTCTCGGATGGTGGGTGAGCTGGTACGGGAGTGGCTGGTACGGGAGTGGGGCGGGCCGGGGATCCGGGGGCCGGTCAGGGCTTTGACGTGGACGTGGACGTGGACGTGGACGTGGACCTGGGCTTGGCGGGGCCCTTGCCCTTGGACGACCGGCCGGCCGTCGAGGCGTCGCCCGAGGCCGAGGGGGTGACTCCGCCGGTGGGGTCGGCCGCGGAACCGTCGCCCCCGTCGGCGGGCTGTCCGTCGTCCGCGGAGTCCGCCCGGCCGCCCTGCGCGTCCAGCACGCCGCCGCGGATGTCCCTGATGAACCAGCCCTGCGCCGTGTTCACCACCGTCAGCCGGTACGCACGGCGTACGGTCTCGCCGTGCGGGTCGCCCCAGTCGACGACCACCCGCACCTGCACGGACTGCCCGGACCTGTAGCTGTACGGGTCGGTGCCCTGGACGCTCTTCGGGACCAGCGCGACCACGTCGTTGATCGTCGGGTCGGACAGCCGGCCGCCCAGGCCCGTGGTCGCGGTGAGGGTGGCAGCGGTGGCGGTGAAGCGCGCCATGGCGGTCGAGTCCGATGCGCCCCAGGCCTCGAAGTAGCCCGGGAGCACCTTCTCCTGGAGCTGCTGGGACAGGGCGTCGTCCACGACCTCGTCGTTCTGGTCGACCTCCGGGGCGTCCGCGCGGGCCGGCAGCGGCATCTCGCCGACGTCACCGGCGATCCGCATGCCCTCGCCGGACGCGAGGTCCTTCACATACACGGGCACGGTCACCGTGGTGAGGTCACCGCTCTTCGTCCGTACCTGAACGCCGAGGTAGCGGCCGTGATCGCCGTACTCGGGAAGCTTCTCGGCGGTCCCGTCCCAGGTGGCCGTCACGGCCGTCTGATAGCCCTCGCCGTTCCAGCCGCACTCGGCGTCGACGCCCGAAGAGGCGTAACGGGCGAGGTCCGCCCGGCGCTTGGACGCGGTCGCGGGGGAGTAGGTCAGACAGAGCATCGCGTACTGCTCCGCGAACGTCGCCGCCTGCCGCGTCGGGAACTCGGTCAGCCGGTAGCGCGCCGCGTCCGCGGCGTCCAGCCCGGCCGTGCCGGGTCCCGACGACCTGCCGATGACCAGCCCCATCACTCCGCACGAGCCGAGCGCGAACACACAGGTGGTGACCAGCAGGGTCGCGCGCAGCGCCACGTGCGTACGACGGCCGCCCGCGGGGATACGGCCGCCCGGCCTGGGGACGTCGAAGTCGCCGCCCGCACGGGTGCGGGCGCCGGGCTTGGCGGCGGGGGCCGCGGCGAGGGGCGTACCGGTCCTGGACGGTGTGCCGGCGGTGCCGCCCGCGGGGGCCGCGACAGGGGCGCCGGTCTCGGGGGCGGCGGCAGCGGCGGCGGTGATCGGTGCCGGGGTGTCGGTGGTGGGGGTGTGCGCCGGGGCGGCGGCCTGGGCAGCGGGAATGACGGGGGTGGGGGCGGTGCCGGCGTGGGCCGTGGCGTAGGGAGTGGCCGGGGCGGTGCCGGCGTGGGCCGTGGCGTAGGGAGTGGCCGGGGAGGTGGGCTGAGGCGCGGAGGGGGCGGCGGTGGCGTCGGCCGGGGGCGCGGTCGCGGCGGTGGTGGGAGCGGGGGCCAGGGCGGTGGGCCGTGCGGGGGAACCCGCTGCCTGACCGCCCCTCTTGCGCTGCTCCTTCTCCGCCTTCTTCTGCTCGTACGCGGCCTTGCGCACGGCCCGCTCCCGCTCGCGCTTCTCCTTCTTGGACTCGCCCTGTGGGCGGGTCTCGCGCGGGGGCAGTGCCGGTACGGCGGCCTGGCCTGCCTGCGGCGTACCACGGACCCAGGCGGCGGCGACCTGCGCGCGGGCGGCGTCGGTGGGCATCTGCTGAGGCTGGGAGTTGGCCTGTTGCACCTGTTGGACGTGTTGGGCCTGTTGGGCCGGTGCGTGCTGCCAGGCCTGCTGCGGAGGAGGAGGACCGAAGGACCCGGGATGCCCGGAAGGCTGGCCTGCGCCGACCGCGTCAGCAGGGCCGCTGTGGTCTGTCATCGAGTCGGTCACTCCAGCGAGTCGGTTCCCCGTCCGCCGCTGCGCTTCACGACGACGAGCCCTGGCCCGGCCAGGTGCGCAGGCAGTGTGACAAAGACCTGCCACAGGGCCGTCCGCCTTTTCCTCGCCGGGAGTCGGGGAATTCCCGGACCGCGGGCAGCGGGAAAGGTGCCGGGAAACGTGCGGGGGAGAGGTGAGGAAAGCGGGCCTGTCCGCCCGCCCCGGCCGACGCCCCCTCGGACCACAATGCGCTGGGTACCTCCCGGCCGCAGCGCGGTGGGCGTACACCCACAGACCCCATGGACCCGGCGAAGGACGAGAGTTGAGCGACCAGAACGGGCAACCGCAGCACCCGGACCCGCGCGCCTGGGACACGCCCGAGCAACCTCACCAGGTCCCGTCGGCCCGGTCGGCATCGACCACGGCGGTCCCGTACGTCCCGCAGGGCCCGCACGTCCAACAGGTCCAACAGGTCCAACAGGTCCAGGTCCAGCAGGTTCTCCAGAGCGACCGCGTCTGGGTCGACGGCTATGAGCCCGGCAACCCCTGGCAGTCCCGGCTCTGCATGCAGACCCCGTACGGCACGGTCGCCCATCCCCTCACTCCGCACACCATGCCCGAACTCCTCGAACAGCTCGTCCTGGTCGCCCAGGAGCAGCAGGGTCTCCCCGCCGGCATCGACGAGGACGACGAGCCGGCGGCGGACCACGGCGAGCCGGACGAGGACCGGCAGAGCGCCGGCGCCCGCCTCCAGGGTGGCCGCGCGGCCCGAATGACCGGCTGGGCGGTCGTCCACGACCTGTGGGAACGCGAGGACCCGACGGCCCGCATGGTGATGGGCGCGGTGGTCGTGGGTTTGTTGCTGCTCGGTATCTTCCTGACCTGATCATTCAATGACTTGATCGCCGATCCGGAGGGGAACCGATGCTGACGGAGAAGACGGGGCGCACGCCCCAGGAACTCGCCGCCGAACTGGCCGCGCTGCGGGGCGTGGACTGGCCCTGGGTCTGGGCCGGCCCGCCGCAGGGCGGCTCGCCCGCGTTCCGCGAGTGGTGTGCGCGGTACGGCTGGGAGTCGCAGAACGTGGAGGGGAACCTGATCGTCCACACGCGGACGGGCGGTGAACTGACCTTCGGCGCAGGCGGTTCCTGGAACCCTGTGGACAGGGTGGACTATCTGGCTTGGGACGTCAGCGCCGGCTCGGCCGGGGAGAACGCGCAGGTGTTCTCCGCCGCGGCGGAAGCATGGCCGGTCCACCTGGCGGCCGTTGCGAGCGCGCTGGGCGCACCGACGTGGACCGGTCCGTGGGACGCCCCCGACTTCCCGGAACCCGCGCACGAGAGTGCCTGGGGCGGTCAGGAGTTCCGGCTGAGGACCCGGAGTCCCTACCAGCTCGCGTACTGGTCGCCTTTTGGAGACCGTGCGGGGCAGCCGCTCATCGTACTGAAGCAGACGGTGTCGTTCCCGACGTGGACCGACAACCTGGCGGGTGGCTCGACCATCCGTCTGATCGCCTACCGGCCGCAGGAGGCGGGTGATGGGCGCCAGTGACGACTGCCGCGCCGCCCACGGTCGCTGAAATAGGCAGGGCACTCCAACTCCAGGACGCACACGAGGCGGCGAAGCCCCGTACGCCCGAGCAGATCCTGAACGTGGCCACCGGCATCTACGCGGACTGGCAGGCCGCGCAGGAGCGGGGAGAGTCCTACCCCGATCTGCCGTCGTACGTGCGAGGGGTGGCCGCGAGCGAGTCGGTGACGTCGGCGGAACGGGGAGACGTACGGGCCTTCTGGTCCTGGAGGTCGCAGCCCGAAGGGGCACCCCGTGAAGTGGGGCACCGCTATCTCGCCCAGGCGTACGGCGAGTCCAGGGGGGTGCAGGTACTGGAGGACTCCCCGGCGGGCCGGAAGCTGGACTCGTACTGGTTGTGGGAGCCGACTGTCCAAGAAACCCTCGCGGACCTGTACGAGCTCGACGACGCTGAGCTCAAGGCCCTCGCCCCCGAGGTCTGGAGCACCGTCTCACAGCGTTACGCCGAGGCCGCCCAGGGCCCGGTCATCGCCCTCGCGGCAGACATCGGGGTCGACTCGGTACTGGGCAAGGACGAATTGCCGCGCCTCCTCGCGCACACCGACGTCGGGAAGGAGAACATCAAGTTCCCCCTGCCGTCGCCGCGCCATGAGCATCTGCCGCCCGAGATCGACGCGCTGATCGCGGACGACGCCGTACGCGCACAGGTGCGCATGCAGGACTTCGACCCCACCAAGTCCCCGAAGGAGTTCGCCCAGAAGCTGGGTGCCGTCGACGTACCGGAGCGGCTGCGTGAGAACCGCGAGGCCGCGCTGTGGCGGCTCGGACTGGCCGACAGCTACGAGGAGTTGAACGCTAAGCCCGATGCGGCCCGGCCGCGCACGGCGGCGAACGAGTTCCTCCCCGGCGTCGAGGTGCGCCCCGTGTCCCGTCCCGCCGCGCCTCGGGGGCCGACCGGCCATGGCGTCCTCAACCCCGCCGCCGAGATCTCCGTGCCGCCCCCGGCTCCGGCGCCGTCGCACCAGCCCGTGGGAGTCGAGCGATGAGTCGAGCGATAACCGGCACCGAACCCGGCCTGCCCGAGCCCGAGTTCTACTTCCCTGACGTCTATGGCTTCGTCTCCGACTACCTCGCGCAGATGGTGCGGCGCCGCATCAACGGCTCCGCCGCCACCTGGTGCCCCACCTGGTGGGAACACCCCGAGGCCGGCGCTCGGCTCTCCGCCCTGTGGCTGGCCTGGGAGCACCTGCGCCACGACCCGGCCCTCGGCATGTCCACCTGGTGGCTCCACCACGCCGACCCCCACCTGCGCGTTCTGATGGACGCGGACATGGGCCCGTTCGCGGCCTGTTCACCCCGGGACGGGCACACGGCGTACCCGTTCGACCCGCTGCCCGTGGACCCGCGTCCGGCCTAGGGCCTGCCCGGCGGATCCTGCCGGACAGGCCCCGGGTCCCGAGGAGGGCTCAGCGTTTGAGCGTGAAGGTGAAGTCGCCGGAGAGCTTGCCGCTCAGCCGGACTGCCGAGACGAGTTTCCCCTCCGTGATCAGTCTGTCGACCTCGGCCCGCGAAAGACCGCACCCTTCAGCGATCAGTCGCACCGGCCGGACAGGGATCCGCGCCGCGAAGCGGACCGAGACGTCGATCACCTCGCGGTCCAGGTGATCCGATCCGCCGGTGTCGAGGCGCCAGGCGTTGTCCCAGTCGAGGGCGATGCGATTACGGCGCCGCACGACCGGATCCTGGAGCAACTCAGCTGCCAGACCGGGGTGGTTGTCATGCAGCCGGTCCAGCAGCTCAGGTCGTATGGAGCGCACATGCATCCGCTCCATGACCGTGAGCTTCGTGGTCTCCCCGCAAGCGATACAGAGCGCGAGGAGCCAGACGTCGAGGAGCTTGTGGTTTGCATTGACGCGAAATTTGCCGTTTGTCCGGAAGCTCTCGGACGCGCACGCGTGGCAACGGCGGAGAACGCGCGGCAGGCAGGTGGGCGCGACCACCCAGTTTTCGAGCACAGAAGTACACCGGTTTCAGTGAGAAGTCCGCAGCAGAAAGCAGCGCGGCGCACATGCGCGACGCGCGACGATTCAGCACTCGGGGGGTCTCACACGGTGTACAACGGCACGTCCTTGCCCAGACGACTTGGTCCGGCAGCACGGTAATGACGGACCGCGGCGCTGTTCCACCGGTTTTCGAGCGCCTCACCGCCAGGTTCCCTCCGGCGGACCCTGGACGAAGCCAGAGCCGGATCGCGACGACGGTGACGGTGCTGTGGAAGAGCGCGAAGCACCGGGCTCCTGTCTCCCGGCCCGATTCCCCGCACTTTCCCGATGGTCTCCCCGCGCTTTCCCTCCCGGGAAATCCCGAGTCTCCCCGCCGCACCCTCCCCCTACCGTGTCCCGGTCACCTCACCCGTACCGCCGGACCGGCAGAGCACAAGGGAGGCACGGGAACGTGGAGTTGCCTGCTGAGAACAAGCGCACGGGGCTGTTGGCCCTGGGAGTGCTGGGCGTTCTCCTGATCGCCGTGCTCACGGTCTTCACCGTCTTCGACGGGGGCGGCCAGGACAAGGGCGGTGCGGCCGCGCCGACCGTCACCGCCGGGCAGGGCGGCTCCGCCGGCCAGGGGGGCTCCGGTTCGGGAAGCGCGGGAGGGCAGGACGGGGCAGGGGGCGACGGGCCTGCCGGTGCCGCGCCCACCCCGATCGTCGCGCTGTCCGAAGTGGCCGAGGCCCACACGGTCATGGCCAAGTACATGTCCGGACTCACCACGTACGACCACGCGAGCAAGACCCCGGGCTGGAGCGGTCCCCTGCTCCGACTGACTTCGGGCGACACCCGGATGAAGCAGGAGACGACTCTGCCGACCGGCAGGACGTGGGCCGCCTGCGTGTCCGAGAAGTGCTCCTCGAAGGGGGCGGCCGTCGTCGTACGCGACGCGGTGATCTCGGACGACGTGGTGCGCGGCAGTGGGCGGACGATCTCCAGCGTGGTGAAGGTGACCGCCATCCGCACCGCGGGCGGCCGGAGCACCACGGAGTCCAACCGCTGGCTGGTGAGCGTCAAGCAGAGCGGCGGCCGGTGGGTGGTGTCGGGGTTCGACATCTTCGGCCTCGGCGACGTGGGCGCCTCCGACGAGTCGGGGAGCTGAGTCTCCGATGGTGGCTCCCGCCGTACTCGCGGCTGCCTCGAAGGCCGCGAAGGCCGCCAGGAAGGCCAAACAGGCAGGCCGGCTCGCCGCCGGAACCGGCGGCGGACAGAACGGGAACGGCGGCAAGAAGGACAGCGGCAAGAACGGCGGAAAGAAGAACAACGGCCCCAGGCTGTGGCTGATACTCGGCAGCGGCGGAGGTCTGGCCGTCGGCGGTGTGGGTGTCGTCGTCCTGATGCTCGTCGGCAGCATGGTGGGCGGCGTCGGCAACGGTGCCGTGACCGCGGCCTGCGGCGACTACGCCGACAACGCCAACGCCGGCAGCACCGGCGACGCCGCGGCCACCAACCCGATCATGCCGGCGGGCAAGGTCTACATGCCGAGCGAGACCGCCCGCAACGAGATACCCCCGAAGATGATCCTCGCCTCGATGCGCGCCGCGGCCCGCTACGAGGGGCTCGACTGGACCCTCATCGTCGGGCAGATGTACCAGGAGACCAAGTTCGGGCAGGACGGATCCGCGGCTCCCGGCGGCAAGAACTCCCTCGGCTACATGGGCATCCTCCAGTTCGGCAAGCCCGCCTGGCAGGACTACGGCGCCGACGGCAACGGCGACGGGGAGAAGGACCTCTACAACATCGACGACGCTGCCTGGGCCGCCGCCAACTTCCTGCACGCGCAGCACGCCGAGACCCAGCCGTGGAAGGCGCTGCAGGTCTACTCGGGCTCCACGGCGGCCAACACGATCTATCCGCGGGTCGTCCTCACCCAGGCCGCCCGCTACCGCGGCGCGCTCACCGGCGACCAGGACCTGATCAAGCGCTGGTACGCGCACCTGAAGCAGACCATCGACAAGAACCCGGGCTTCCCCACCCTCGGGCAGCAGTCGGACATCCCGGAACCGGTCGGCAACAACGCGCAGCCCAGCTCGGCGACAAGCATCGCCGCCTCGGCCCCCAGGTCCTGGTCGACCCCGGCACTGGAGAGCTCCGCCGGCGACAGCGGCGAGGCCACCACGGCGCTGGCACCGGCCGACGGCGACGGGGCCACCACCGCCGTGGTTCCGGCCGCGTACACCGCCGCGCACACCACGGACACGACCACGGTGACGGCCACGACGCTCGCCGGACCCCCGGTCGGACCGCTCGCCGGACCCGAGGCCGGACCGCGCGCCGCCCCCTCGGCCAAGCCGACCACCGGCGGCAACAACTGGCAGTGGCCGATGAAGGAGGGCACCTACCAGCTCGGCACCCGCTACCACGAGACCGGCAGCATGTGGAGCCTCGGCTACCACACCGGCCTCGACCTCGTGGCCCCCGGCGGAACCCCGATCTACGCCCCGGCCGACGGCAAGGTCGTCAAGGCGGGCGCGGGCGGCTCGTACGGCAATGAGACCGACATCGAGCACGACGGCGGCGTCATCACGCTCTACGCCCACCAGACCTCGATCAAGGTGTCGGTCGGCGACACGGTCAAGCGTGGCCAGCTGATCGGCACGGTCGGCGCGACCGGCAACGTCACCGGACCGCACCTGCACTGGGAAGTGCGGATGCCGGGCGTGGACAACCCGTTCGTGGCGGGCCAGGACCGGGGGCCGGGCATGGTGGACCCCGAGGACTGGATGAAGGGCAAGGTCACCGCCAGCCCCGACTACGGAACGGTCCCCGGCTCCGGTGACGAGGGCAAGGACGCGCAGTACGCCGACTGTGCCCAGGAGAACGGCAGCGCGGCCGTCGCCCCGGACGGCGCGGGTGCCACCGGCGTCATCCCGGACGCCGACGACCCGGTGATCCGGGCGGTGCTCGGCTGGGCGCAGCGCGGCGTCGGCGTTCCGTACGTGTACGGCGCCCAGCGCCTTCAGGGGCCGAACCCGACCAGCTTCGACTGCTCCAGCTTCACGCAGTGGGCCTACTACATGGCCAGCGACGGAAAGATCGACATCGGCGGTACGACGGATGCGCAGCAACCCCACCTCGCCGCGCACAAGGTGCCGTTGTCCGAGGCCCAGCCCGGTGACGTGATCTTCTTCCGGCCGGAGGGAAGCGGCCGGTCCGGACACGTGGGTCTCGTCTGGGACCCCGCAGGCCACAAGATCATCCATGCGCCGCGGCCGGGCAGGACCGTGTCGTTCAGCACCTGGGACGTGCAGGACGAGATCACCGGTGTGTACCGGGTGCCGATCCCGCGGGGCACGAACGTGGTCGAAGGCGACGGCAAGGGCAACGAGAAGGGCGCCTGAGCGGCCTCGGCCGGGCGGCGCAGCCAGCAGAAAGGACCCCGAGGATGACCGCAGAACAGCAGAGGAAACCCCGCGCGGACGACGACTGGACCTTCGAGATCGCCGCCCTCGTGGCGGTCGTTCTCCTGGGCGTCGGCGGTGCCTGGCTGGCCGCGAAGGTCGGCGCGGGCTTCGCCGACGACCAGCCGGAGCCGCCCGCCGACCCGCTGTCGTTCGTGGTGGCCTGGGTGAAGGGCGACTACAGCTGGCCGGGCGGCCCGGCGAGCGCGGTGGCGGCCGGTGAGGCGCTGCTCCTCGGCATCCTCGCTCTGGCGGTGTACCGGATCCGCGAGCGGCTCCGCGGCAAGCCGAAGGTGGACGGTGCGGCGGAGCACCTCGCGCACGGCGACGAACTCGGCAAGCTCACGATGAAGGGCGCCGCGGCCACCGCCGAACGACTCGGGGTGCGGACGAGCACGCCGGGCGTCTTCATCGGGCGGTCGGTGAAGGGCAGACAGCCCCTGTTCGGCTCGTACGAGGACATGCACGTCGACATCTGGGGTCCGCGGACGGGCAAGACGACCCGGCGCGCGATCCCCGCGATCCTCGACGGTCCCGGTGCCGTGCTCGTGACGTCCAACAAGCGGGACATCGTGGACGCGACGCGTGGTCCGCGTACCGCGCGCGGCCCGGTCTGGGTCTTCGATCCGCAGCAGGTGGCGCAGGAGGCACCGAGCTGGTGGTGGAATCCGCTCTCGTACGTCACTGATGTCGCCAAGGCCCGCAAGATGGCGGACCATTTCGCTTCGGGTTCGCGGGACGCGAACGCCTCGACGGACGCGTTCTTCGACCCGGCGGGCCAGGACCTGCTGGCCCATCTGCTGCTGGCCGCCGCCACCGCCGGGGCGCCCGTCACCCAGATCTACACGTGGCTGTCCCACCCGAAGGACGACACTCCGGAGCGCATCCTGCGCGCCGCCGGGCACACCATGTCCGCCGACGGCCTGGGCGGCGTCATCAGCGCCCCCGACAAGCAGCGCAGCGGTATCTACGGTGTCGCCCAGCAGATGGCGTCCTGCCTGGTCAATCCCGAGGTCAACCGGTGGGTGACGCCGCCCGCCGATCCCGCGGCGCCGGAGTTCGACCCGCACGCGTTCGTCCGCACCGGCGGAACGCTGTACTCGCTCTCCCGCGAGGGCCGCGACTCGGCGGGCCCGCTGGTGACCGCTCTGACGGTGGCCGTCGTGGAAGCCGCCGAGGAGTACGCCACCACACAGCGCGGTGGCCGTCTCCCCCTTCCCCTGGTCGGCGTGCTCGACGAGGCCGCGAACGTCTGCCGCTGGCGCACCCTGCCCGACCTCTACTCGCACTACGGCTCGCGCGGCATCGTCCTGATGACGATCCTCCAGTCCTGGGCTCAGGGCATCGAGGTGTGGGGCGAGCGCGGCATGGAGAAGCTCTGGTCGGCCGCGAACGTCCGGGTGTACGGCGGCGGTGTCTCCGACACCCGCTTCCTGGGCGATCTGAGCGAGCTGGCGGGCGAGTTCGAGCTGCGCGAGTACCAGACGAGCCGCGGCTCCGAGGCGGGCGGCTGGTCGGGGAACCGCACCCTCAGTGAGTCTGTCCGCCGCGAGCGCGTCCTTCAGGTCTCCGATCTCGGTTCCATGCCGCCCGGCCGCGCCCTCGTCCTGGCCTCCGGCACCAAGCCGGTCCTCGTCGAGACCATTCCGTGGTGGGAGGGCCCGTACGCCCGCGAGGTCAAGGCGTCCCTGGCGAAGTACGACCCCGGGGCGGCCTGATGCCAGGACGTGCCAGGACGTGCCAGGACGTGCCAGGACGTGCCAGGACGTGCCAGGTCGTGCCGGGACGACCGAGGGCGTGATCGCCTCCTCGGCCCGGCCCGGTTCACGACACCTGCCGTTCCGGCCACCCGCCGTTGACGCCATCTGCCGTGACACCGCCCTCCGTTCACGCCACCCGTGTGAACTCCACCGTCACCTCCGGCGGCCCCCCGGCCACCCCCCGGTACACCCCCTTGTGCGGGGTCACGTCGTCGTAGTCGCGGCCGCGGCCCACGATGACGTGGGACTCGTCGGCCCGGGTGCTGTTGGTGGGGTCGTAGCCGGTCCAGTCGCCGGCCCAGTACTCGATCCAGGCGTGGCTCTGGCCGGGGACGGGGCGGTGGAGTTCGGCGTCGCGTTCGGGGTGGAGGTAGCCGGAGACGTAACGGGTGGGGAGGCCGAGGCCGCGCAGCAGGGCCGCCGTGAGGTGGGTGATGTCCTGGCAGACGCCGGCGCCCTGTTCCCAGGCCTCCATGGCGCCGGTGTTCACGCCGGTGGCGCCGGGGATGTAGCGGACCTGTCCGGTGACCAGGGAGGAGACCGCGACCGCCGTCTCGTGCGGGTCGAGGCCGGCCGTCAGTGAGCGCGCCCGTTCCACCAGCTCGGGCGACACCTTCGTCCGGCCGGTCGGCGCCGCGAACTCCAGCAGGCGGGACGTCGCCGTCGCCTCGGCCAGCTCCGCCCAGGTGGGCGCGGGCGCGGGCGGACCCGGCGGTGATGTCTCCACCAGGCTCGACGCGGTGATGGTGAGGTCGGCGTGCGGTTCCATCAGGTCGAAGCCGGTGACCTGGGTGCCCCAGTAGTCCCAGTACGACCAGGTGGTGGTGGACGGGTCGACGGTCACCCGTGCGTCCAGGGTGGTCTGTCCGGGGAGCGTCAGCGGGGTCATCCGGACCTCGTTGTGCGAGGAGACGGCGGCCTGCGCGTACGAGACGCGGGTGGTGTGACGGATACGGAGACGGCGCGTGGTCGTCGGCGTACGGGTGTCGCTCATCGCTTTCACGCTCCTTCCTGGGCCCATTCGACGGGCCCCTGGTACGGGAAGAACTTCTCCGCCACCGCCTCCGCCGAGGCCATGCAGGCCTGCTGCAGGTCCTTGAGCAGCAGCGGGAGTTGGTCCTCCAGTGCGGCGAGGTCCAGGTATTCGAGGCGGGTCCGCATGCGGCCGATCGGACGGCGGGCCGGGTCCTGGCGGGGGCGGCCGAGCGCCGCCAGGCACTCCTCCGCCGTCGTCAGGGTGTGCAGGGCCGAACGCGGGAAGTCGCGGTCCAGGAGGAGGAATTCGGCCACCCGCGGGGTGTCGCCGAAACCCCCGTAGACACGGGCGTACGCCTCGTCGGCGCCGCTCGCGCTGAGCAGCGTCGGCCAGTCGGGGGCGTGCGCCGCGTCCAGCACCCGTACGGACAGCAGCCGGACGGTCATGTCCACCCGCTCCAGGCTCCGGCCCAGCACCACGAAGCGCCAGCTGTCGTCCCGGCTCATCGTCGAGTCGGCGAGCCCGAAGAAGAGGGCGGCCCGGCGGCGTACCAGCTCCAGATAGGCGTACGGGCCCGTGCGGCGCGCCGCGAGGCGCTGGTCGGCGAGGGCGTGCCAGGTGGAGTTGAGGCACTCCCACATCTCGGAGGAGACCGCCTCGCGGGCGCTGCGGGCATTGAGGCGGGCCGCGCCGAGCGCGCCCTCGATCGAACCCGTGGAGCGGGCGTCGAAGGCCAGCTGGTCAAGCACCTGCTGCATATCGACCCGGGCCCCGCCCGCGTCGACGCCGAGGATGGCGTACAGGGAGCGGCAGGCGACGTCCTCGTCGCGCCAGGGGTCTTCCAGGAGGCGGTGGAGATAGGCGTCCAGGATGCGGCCGGTGGCGTCCGCGCGCTCGACGTAACGGCCCGTCCAGGTCAGGGCCTCGGCTATCCGGGAGAGGATCACGTCGTTCACTGCTGCTGTGCCCCTTCCTGTACGACGGTGGGGTTGCCGTCGGGTCCGAGCTGGCGCGGGAAGACCTCGGGAAGCGAGGCGTGCGACGCGGTGGACGGCCGCTCGGCGGGGCCCTCCGCCAGCACCCAGGTGTCCTTGGAGCCGCCGCCCTGGCTGGAGTTGACGATGAGGTTGCCCTCCTGGAGCGCGACCCGGGTGAGCCCGCCCGGCAGGACCCACACGTCGCTGCCGTCGTTGACGGCGAACGGGCGCAGGTCGATGTGGCGTGGCGCCATGCGCTCGCCCGCGAGGGTGGGGGAGGTGGAGAGCGCGACCGGGCGCTGCGCGATCCAGCCACGCGGGTCGGCGGCGACGGCCGCGCGGGTGCGGTCGAGCGTCTCCCGGTCGGCCTTCGGGCCGATGACGATGCCCTGGCCGCCCGCGCCGTCCACCGGCTTGATCACCAGCTGGTCGATCTGGTCGAGCACGGCCTCCAACTGCCCCGGTTCGTCGGGACGGTAGGACTCCACGTTCGGGAGAACCGGTTCCTCGCCGAGGTAGTAGCGGATGAGGTCGGGGACGTAGGTGTAGAGGAGCTTGTCGTCGGCGATGCCGTTGCCGACGGCGTTGGCGAGCGTGACCGTGCCCGCCTGCGCGGCGCTCAGGATGCCGGGGCAGCCGATCACCGAGTCGGGCCGGAACTGCAGCGGATCGAGGAAGTCGTCGTCCAGCCGCCGGTATACGACGTGGACCGGCATCTCACCGCGCGTGGTCCGCATGAAGACCCGGTTGCCCCGGCAGACGAGATCGTGCCCCTCCACCAGCTGCACGCCCATCAGCCGTGCGAGCAGGGCGTGTTCGAAGTACGCCGCGTTGCTGGGACCCGGGGTGAGCACGACGACGCGCGGGTCGCCGGCCCCGTCGGGCGCGGCGGCGCGCAGCGCGGCGAGCAGCTTGTGCGCGTACCCGTCCACCGGCACCACGTGCTGCTCGGCGAAGAGGGAGGGGAAGATCCTGGTCATCGCGCGCCGGTTCTCGATGACGTACGACACGCCGGACGGCACGCGAACGTTGTCTTCGAGGACCCGGAAGTCCCCGGCCTCGTCGCGCACGAGATCGATCCCGGCGACGTGGATACGCACGCCCCCCGGTGGCTCGACCCCGTGCGCGGCTCTGTGGAAGTGCGGGGAGTTGAGCAGCAGCCGCCAGGGCACCACCGCGTCCTCGAAGGCCCGGCACGGCCCGTAGGCGTCGCTGAGGTACGCCTCCAGTGCCCGCACCCGCTGGGCCACCCCGCGTTGGACGAGATCCCATTCGAGCGCGTCGAGGATGCGCGGGACGAGGTCGAGCGGCCAGGGCCGTTCCTCGCCGGCGAAGGCGTAGGTCACCCCCCGGTCGGTGAAGGCCCGCGCCATCTGGTCGGCCCTGAACCGCAGTTCGGCCGGTTCGATCGGCTGCAACGCCGCCAGCACCGGCTCATAGGCGGTCCTGACCTCACCCGGCCGCTCAAACATCTCGTCCCACGCATCGGCCAACGCGTACGCGTCAAATATGTCCGCCATGGCCTGACGTTAAGTGCGGTACGTAACACGCCGATCACTCGACGATTTCCACCGGCTCACACGGCGTTTCGCGGCACGCCGGCGTACGGATGTGCGCGCCCGCGCGTGCATGGCG
The DNA here is from genome assembly GCF_042881985.1 of Streptomyces sp. NPDC058246. Classification (NCBI taxonomy): domain Bacteria; kingdom Bacillati; phylum Actinomycetota; class Actinomycetes; order Kitasatosporales; family Streptomycetaceae; genus Streptomyces; species Streptomyces sp. NPDC058246. The sequence continues at coordinate 74,891 of NZ_JBHVWZ010000037.1, forward strand.
CGCGCCGCGGGGCTGGCCGAAAAGGGGGGTGACCGACCAGGGGCCGCCCGAGCGCCGTCACGCCCGTGGAAAGCGGTACCACGGTGCACCCGGCGCCGGGCCCGCACCACCGTCAGCTTGTTGCAAGGGGCGGGGCGGAGGTGAGGATTTGTAGCTGCATATACGGACAAGAGGGGGCGCGCGGGCGGGGCAGCCGTGTTGCGATGCCGGACGCGGCCGCGCATAGTTGCGCTGCGGAACACGCTGTAACACGGGTAGTTGCGCCGCGAAAGACGCGGGAACACGGGGCTTACGTCAGGGCGGGAGCCAGGGGTGGGAGATGGCCGGGCACGGGACGGACACGCATCCGCACGGCGCTGACCGACTGTGCGAGGCCGGCGACCGGGTCTACTCCCGGGCCGTGCGGCGCGGCCGTGTGCCCCGCGAGGACGCGGAAGCGGTGCCCTGCCTGCTGGAGCTGGCGCTGCTCCACCCCGACCCCGACGACATGGGCTGGCTGGTGCCGACCTCGCCGCAGGAGGTCATGACACGGCTGCTGCACGGGGTGTACGAGGAGGTCAGCGCGAGCCAGGCGCGGGTGGGCGACGCGGTGTCCGCGTTCGAGTGGTACGCGGGGCTCGGCGGCCGCGTCCAGGCGCCGGCCGAGGGCGTGGCGATCCGCGTCCTCGACGGACTCCCGCGCATCCGGGCCGCCATGGACAAGGCGACCGAGGAGTGCACCAGCGAGGTCCTCACGGTGCAGCCGGGCGGCATCCGCCGCGAGGACGAACTCTCCGAGGGCCTGCACCGGGCCCTGGAGATGCGCCGCCGCGGTGTCCACATGCGCGACCTGTACACGCACGTGGCGCGCCACGGCCAGGGCCTCCTGAACTACATGGAGCTGATGGGCGACGTGGCGGAGGCCCGCACCCTCGACGAGGTCGTCGAACGCCTGATCCTCTTCGACCGCCGGGTCGCCTTCATCCCGGCCAACTCGGACCGCACGATCGCGCTGGAGCTGCGCCATCCCGCGCTGGTGGACTACCTGGTGACCGTCTTCGAGCGTCTGTGGCGCCTGGCGATCCCGCTGACGTCCCCGCTCCCGTCGACGGGCATCGAGGGCATCACGCACCGGGAGCGTTCCATCGCGGCCCTGTTGGCGGAGGGCCACCAGGACGCGGTGGTCGCGGAGCGGCTGGGGATCAGCGTGCGGACGTGCCGGGCGCACATCGCGCGGTTGTCGGAGACGCTGGGGGCGGCGAGCCGGACGCAGCTGGGGGTGCGGATCGCGCAGGCGGGGCTGGACGGCCCGCCCCGCCCCGGGGAGCTTCAGGCGATCACGGTTCCTGACGCTGCCCCCGATGCCCCCGCCGCTCCGGGCGTTCCCGCTGTTCCGGCTGCTCCGGGTGTTCCTGATCAAGGATCCCCGACTGCCCTATGAGATAGCCGAGTCGGGGCCCGGTTGCCGTTGCCGTGTTGCTGTTGCTGCCGCCGCTGCCGCCGCTGCCGCCGCTGCCGCCGCTGCCGTTGCTGCTGCCGCTGCCGCTGCCGCTGCCGCTGCCGCTGCCGCTGCAGAGGCTCGCGGCGAGTGTTTTCAGTGATCCTGCTCCAGCATCCCGGACTGCGCTATGAGAAAGCCGAGTTGGGCCCGGCTGCCGCTGCCGAGCGCGGTGGCCAGCTTGGCGATGTGGGCGCGGCAGGTGCGGACGTTCATGCCGAGGCGGCGGGCTATGGCCTCGTCGACGTGGCCTTCCACGAGGAGCTTGGCGATGGAGTGCTGGATGTCGGTGATGCCGTCGGGGGCGGTTTCGTAGGGGGCGCCGGTGCTCAGCGGGACCGCGCGGTCCCACAGGAACTCGAACACCTTGATCAGATAGCGGACGAGGCCTGGGTGACGAAGTTCCAGAGCGACCTGCTGGTCGTCGCGGGTGGGGATGAAGGCGACGGTCTCGTCGCAGATGATGAGGCGCTCGACCAGCTCGTCGATGGTGCGGTACTCCGCCTTGCCGTTGGAGAGCTGGTCCACGTAGGCCAGCTTTTCCGGGCTGTAGCGGGCCGTGTGTTGATAGAGCGTCCGGATGCGCACACCACGTTCGATCAACGGCCTGTCGCGCTCCAGCCCCCGAAGGAGCCCCCGCTCGGGCCGGTTGCCACTCGGCTGGACCGTGAGCATCTCGGTCCGGCACTGGGTCGTGGCCAGGTCGAGCGCCGCGTTGATCCGCTCGCCGCCTTCCAGCACCGTGATCGAGTGAGTGGGCGACGACTGCTGCGCGCTGAGGGTCATGAACGGCTCGAAAGCGTCGGCCAGCTCGACCGACTGCCGCCTGCGCTCGCTGATCTCGCGCTCTATGGGGTTGAGCCGCTGGGCCAGGGCGACGGAGGCGGGAACGGGGCGCAGCCAGTTCGCGTCGTCAGGATCGGGGTGGAGAAGGGCGTACTGCATCAGGCAGGGGGCAGGCTCCACATCCGCGCGGGCGATGCGTCCCGTGCGCAGGGCATCCGCATAAAGGCGGCCGCCCTCCTCGCACAGCTCGGTCACCGGATGGGGATGTGTCGCTTTAATCCGATTCGTTTCCAAATCTCCACCCCCCAGGGTCCTGAACGTGCAGGAACATGATGCATCGATTATGTGGTCATGACGTGCCTGAATGAGCCATCGTCGTATCCGACGGGGGAAGAGGGGACCTTCAAGTGAGGACGAAGCCGACTATGCGTAACAGAATGCTTCGCTCGGTGCTTGTCGCCGCCTTCTCCGCCGTTGTGGCTTTCGGAGCGCTGAGTGGCTTCTCCGGTGGGAAGGGTGGCGTTCAGGCGGACAGTGCCTGGCCGGCGGTGGCCGTGTCCACCACGTCTGCCGGCGGTGGGAAGTGACATGACGACTCCACCCGACGACCGCTCCTTTCGCCGAGAGATGGCCACCGCCTACCGCTCCGGCTGGCACTTCATCGATCTGGCCACCGCAATCCCCCACTGCGGTGACTCGCTCATGGTGACGGTGTTCGGCGAGCCCGTGGTGGTCACGCGGGACGAGGACGACGACGTGCGGGCGTACCGGTGTCTGCGACGGCCTCGGGGGGCGCCGCAGCCAGTACGGTGTGCCATTCGATACGGAATGATCTTTGTGAACCTCGACCAGCGGGACCACCAGCTGGCCGAACCGGAAGCCCCGGACGTACAGACCATTGCAGCCACCCCCCGCAGTGCCTGACGCGATTCCCCCGTCGTAGTAGATCGCGCAGGTACTTCCCCCCGCAGCGGCGTCACCGTGACCTGAACACGGTGCCGCCGCTGCAGTTTTACGTGAAACCTCCGGGTATCGGGGCATTCCGACAGAGGCCGAAATCAGCCGCGTCCCATCGCCGACGTCAGTTCGATCTCGATGACCACCCGGGACGGGTTCGGCGACGGCACGCGCCCGTACCGCTCCGCGTACCGCCGCTCCGCCTCCGCGATGCGCGCGGGGTCGACGGACACCGTCGCCCGCCCCTCCAGCGTCGCCCAGCGCCGGCCGTCCACCTGGCAGACCGCGACCCGCGCCCCGTCCGCCCCCGCGGCCAGCACGTGTCCCACCTTCGCGCTGGACTTGTTGGTGATCACCCGAGCGAGACCGGCGTCGGGGTCGTAGGTGACGCCGACGGGCACCACGTGCGGGCTCCCGTCGGGGCGGGGCGTCGTCAGCGTGCACAGGTGCCGCTCGCGCCAGAAGGTGAGGTAGGCGGCGTCGGGCTGCCGCGGGTCCACCGGATACGAAGCCATGAGGCCTGAATGTACTTCCGTCCCCATCCTTGAGTGGAATAGACTCAACTTTGTGCTCGTTGGCACACTCAGCATGAGCAGCACACCGCATAGCGCACCGCACGCACGCTGACGCGAGGAGGAGAACGCGACCGTGGACGCCGAGCTGACCAACAGGAGCCGGGATGCGATCAACGCGGCCACCAACCGGGCCGTGTCCGAGGGGCACCCGGATCTGACCCCCGCGCATCTGCTCCTCGCGCTGCTCGGGGGGCAGGAGAACGAGAACATCATCGATCTGCTGGCCGCCGTCGACGCCGACCAGGCATCCGTCCGTGCCGGGGCCGAGCGCGTCCTGGCCGGCCTGCCCAGTGTGACCGGCTCCACCGTCGCGCCGCCGCAGCCCAACCGCGAGCTGCTCGCCGTGATCGCCGAGGCGGCCGACAAGGCCAAGGAGCTCGGGGACGAGTACCTCTCCACCGAGCACCTGCTCATCGGTATCGCCGCGAAGGGCGGCCAGAGCGGCGACGTACTCTCCCAGCAGGGGGCCAACGCGAAGAGGCTCCTCGAGGCGTTCCAGAAGAGCAGGGGAGGGCGCCGGGTGACGACTCCGGATCCCGAGGGCCAGTACAAGGCGCTCGAAAAGTTCGGTACGGATTTCACCGCCGCCGCGCGGGACGGGAAGCTCGATCCCGTCATCGGGCGGGACCAGGAGATCCGGCGCGTGGTGCAGGTGCTCTCCCGCCGTACCAAGAACAACCCCGTTCTCATCGGTGAGCCCGGCGTCGGCAAGACCGCCGTCGTCGAAGGGCTCGCCCAGCGGATCGTGAAGGGTGACGTGCCCGAGTCCCTCAAGGACAAGCGGCTCGTCGCGCTCGACCTCGGCGCCATGGTGGCCGGGGCGAAGTACCGGGGCGAGTTCGAGGAACGGCTCAAGACCGTCCTCGCCGAGATCAAAAACTCCGACGGGCAGATCATCACCTTCATCGACGAGTTGCACACCGTCGTGGGAGCCGGGGCCGGCGGTGACTCCGCCATGGACGCCGGGAACATGCTCAAGCCGATGCTCGCCCGCGGTGAGCTGCGCATGGTCGGTGCCACCACGCTGGACGAGTACCGCGAGCGGATCGAGAAGGACCCGGCGCTGGAGCGCCGCTTCCAGCAGGTGCTCGTCGCCGAGCCGTCCGTCGAGGACACCATCGCGATCCTGCGCGGCCTCAAGGGGCGGTACGAGGCGCACCACAAGGTCGTGATCGCGGACAGCGCGCTGGTCGCCGCGGCCACCCTCTCCGACCGGTACATCACCTCCCGCTTCCTGCCCGACAAGGCCATCGACCTCGTGGACGAGGCGGCCTCCCGGCTGCGCATGGAGATCGACTCCTCCCCGGTCGAGATCGACGAACTCCAGCGCGCGGTGGACCGGCTCCGCATGGAGGAACTGGCCCTCGACAAGGAGACCGACCCCGCTTCCCAGCAGCGGCTCGACAAGCTGCGCCGCGACCTCGCCGACAAGGAGGAGGAGCTGCGCGGGCTCACTGCCCGCTGGGAGAAGGAGAAGCAGTCCCTCAACCGCGTCGGTGAGCTGAAGGAGAAGCTCGACGACCTGCGCGGCCAGGCCGAACGCGCCCAGCGCGACGGCGACTTCGACACCGCCTCCAAGCTGCTCTACGGCGAGATCCCCACCCTGGAAAGGGCCTTGGAGGAAGCCTCCGAGGCGGAGGAGGAAGCCGCCAAGGACACGATGGTGAAGGACGAGGTCGGGCCGGACGACATCGCCGAGGTGGTGGGCTCCTGGACCGGCATCCCGGCCGGGCGGCTGCTGGAAGGCGAGACGCAGAAACTCCTGCGCATGGAGGAGGAGTTGGGGCGCCGGCTCATCGGGCAGACGGAAGCCGTGCAGGCGGTCTCCGACGCCGTACGGCGCACCCGTGCCGGAATCGCCGACCCGGACCGGCCGACCGGATCGTTCCTCTTCCTCGGCCCGACCGGCGTCGGCAAGACCGAACTGGCCAAGGCGCTCGCGGACTTCCTCTTCGACGACGAGCGGGCCATGGTCCGCATCGACATGAGCGAGTACGGCGAGAAGCACAACGTCGCCCGCCTGGTGGGCGCCCCGCCCGGGTACGTCGGGTACGAGGAGGGCGGCCAGCTGACCGAGGCCGTGCGGCGGCGTCCGTACAGCGTCGTGCTCCTCGACGAGGTCGAGAAGGCCCACCCTGAGGTCTTCGACATCCTGCTCCAGGTGCTGGACGACGGGCGGCTGACGGACGGTCAGGGCCGCACGGTCGACTTCCGCAACACCATCCTGATCCTGACGTCGAACCTGGGCAGCCAGTTCCTGGTCGAGCCGCTGACCTCCGCCGAGGAGAAGAAGCAGCAGGTACTGGAGACCGTACGGGCCTCCTTCAAGCCGGAGTTCCTCAACCGGCTCGACGACCTGGTGGTCTTCTCCGCGCTCGACAAGGCGGAGCTGGAGCGCATCGCCAGGCTCCAGATCGACCGGCTCGCCAAGCGGCTCGCCGAGCGCCGGCTGACCCTGGAGGTCACCGACGCGGCACTGGCCTGGCTCGCGGACGAGGGCAACGACCCGGCGTACGGCGCGCGCCCGCTGCGCCGTCTCGTCCAGACCGCCATCGGCGACCGCCTCGCCAAGGAGATCCTGTCGGGCGAGGTCAAGGACGGCGACACGGTCCGGGTGGACGCGTTCGGCGACGGCCTGATCGTCGGCCCCGCGACCGGCAAGACGCTCTAGCCGCCGCCCCTCGGTCACACCCACCACACAGCCCCGCCTCCGACCACCCCGGAGCCGGGGCTGTGCCACGCGGACGGCAGCACCCGGCCCGCACGTGCCGCCGGTGTCCCGCGCGTCGTGCTGACGGCCCACTGCGGCGGCTACAGCGGCCCGCCTGCCTCGGGCCGCGCCGGTCCGCCACCTGCCAGCCGCGGGGCCGCCGTACGCCCGCTGCGGGGCCGCCGTCCGCCCGCCGGGGGCCCGCCAGGCGCCCGCCAGGGGCCCCGTCTCCGTCCGGTCCGGGGTTTCGTCCGGTGGGGATGACCGGGGCATGTCAGGGTGCTGCGCCGTTCGTGACCGGATCTTGTCCGCCACCGGCGGAAGGAGCCGCCAAGGGTTGCCACCCCCCGCCCCGGATGGGGGAGGATGGCAGGATCCGTACGAAGGGAAATACACGGTGAGCATCGACCCGTCCTCGATTCCGAACTTCGGGGGCCAGCCCGAGCCGCAGCCCGGCGGCCCCGCGGGCCCCGTCGTCCCGGATCAGGACCTCGTGAAGCAGCTCCTCGACCAGATGGAGCTCAAGTACGTCGTCGACGACGAGGGTGACCTCGCGGCGCCGTGGGAGCAGTTCCGTACGTACTTCATGTTCCGCGGCGAGGGTGACCAGCAGGTTTTCTCGGTGCGGACGTTCTACGACCGGCCGCACCAGATCGACGAGAAGCCCGCGCTGCTGGAGTCCATCGACGACTGGAACCGCCGCACGCTGTGGCCGAAGGTCTACAGCCACACGCACGACGACGGCACCGTCCGCCTGATCGGCGAGGCGCAGATGCTGATCGGCACCGGCGTCGCCCTGGAGCACTTCGTCTCGTCGACGGTCAGCTGGGTTCGGGCCGCCATCGAGTTCGACAAGTGGCTTGTCGAGCAGCTCGGCCTGGAGCAGGAGATCAACGAGCCGGAGAAGCCCGAGGACGACGAGGAGTAGTCCTCCGTCAACCCGCCAGCGGCCTGCCAGGCCCGTCACGGCCTGCCGAGGCCCTAGAGCGGTGTGTGCGCGATCACCACCAGATACGCGCCATAAGCGAACGAGAGCCCGGCCAGGGCGCCGACCACCAGGGTCGCGTGCCAGGGCCGGGCTCTCGCCGTCCGCACCAGCGCCCCCGCCAGCGGCAGCAGCAGCGGAAAGGCCGGCAGCAGGAACCGCGGCTTCGACTCGAAGAACCCGGAGCCGCCGAGCGCGACCAGCAGCAGTACGCCGCTGTAGACGAGCAGCGGCAGCGGCGCGCGGTCGGCGATCAGCAGCGCGAACAGCAGAACGGCCGCCGCGACGATCATCAGCGTCACCGGGAACACGAGACGGTCCCCGCGCAGCAGCAGGTGCTTGATGAAGCGGAGTGATCCCACACCGAAGTCGAAGCGCGAGCCCCACAGCCGCTGCACCTCGAAGTACCCGCCGAGCGGATCGCCCTTGCGGCGTCCCACCCACAGCACGTAGCCGCCCCAGCCGAGCGGCGCCAGCGCCGCGCCCGTCCACAGGCTGTGGGGAACTTTCCGGCCGCGCCGCCGCCCGATCTCGCACGCCGCCGCCACGAGGACCGCCGCGGCCACCGCGAACCCGTTCGGCCGGGCCAGCCCCGCGAGCGCCGCCAGGGCGCCCGCCCACAGCCAGCGCTCGGTGAGCACCGCGTACAGCGACCAGGCGGCGAAGGCGGTCAGCACGGGCTCGGTGTACGCCATCGACAGCACGACAGAGTGCGGGAGCAGGCCCCAGAGCAGCACGAGGACGGTGGCGACCGCGCGGCCGTGCAGCCGGGCCCCGATCGCGTACACCCCGCAGGCCGCGACCCCTGCGGCCAGCCAGGAGACCAGCAGCCCCGCCGTGCTCGCGTTCAGCGGGGTCAGGGTGGTGACGGCGCGCACCAGCGCCGGATACAGCGGGAAGAACGCCAGGTCGCTGTGGATGACGGTGGGCCGGAAGTACAGCGTCCGGCCGTAGCCGTGCGCCGCGATCCCCAGATACCAGATCGAGTCCCAGGATCGCGCGAGCAGGGCGAGCGGGTGCCTGCCGGTCGCCCAGGCGGTCGCGGCGAGTACGAGGATGCCCGTGAGGCGCGCGGCGGCGAACAGCCCGAGGGCGGTCGCCGCGGCGGCCGCCGAAGTGCGCGCGTCGCGGGGCGAGGGATCGGCGCGGTCCCCGGGCTCCGTACGGGCGGGGCGAGCGAGGGTACTCGGCTGGGTCACACCCGAACTGTGCGGTCCCTACGGGGTATTTGCGAGCTTTGTACGTCCGTGCGGGTACCGTTCACGTCGCCCCGGCGCGCCGACCGCACGAACCCCGCTCACAGTGCTAACGGCACCGCGCCCCCGAAGTCACCGGCGGCGAGCCCCGCGTCCCATGGAGTCACGGGCGGCGCTCCCCGCGCCCCGTGGAGTCACCGGCGGCGCGTCCCGCGGGGCCCGGAGAAGCCGCCCCGCGGACTCCGGAGGGACCGCCCCGCGGAGCCCGGAGGGGGGGGCGGCCCCGCGGAGTCCGGAGGGGGGCGGCCCCGCGGAGTCCGGAGGGGCCGCCGGTGGAGCTACCACGCCGCCTTGAGCCGCTTCGCCGCCTCCTCCAGCACCTCCGTCTGCTTGCAGAACGCGAACCGTACGAAGGGCGCGCCCGCGTCCCGGTGGTCGTAGAAGACCGCGTTCGGGATGGCGACGACGCCGGCGCGCTCCGGCAGGGCGCGGCAGAAGGCGAAGCCGTCCAACTCGCCGAGCGGCCGGATGTCGGTGGTGATGAAGTACGTGCCCTGCGGGCGGAACACCGCGAACCCGGCCTCGGTGAGCCCCGCCGCCAGCACGTCCCGCTTGGCCAGCATGTCCGCGCGGAACGCCGCGAAATACGCGTCCGGCAGCGCGAGCGCCTCGGCCACCGCGTACTGGAACGGCCCCGACGACACGTACGTCAGGAACTGCTTCGCCGACCGTACGGCGCTGACCAGGGCGGGCGGCGCGGTCACCCAGCCCACCTTCCACCCGGTGAACGAGAACGTCTTTCCCGCGCTCCCGATGGTGACCGTCCGTTCGCGCATCCCCGGGAAGCCGGCCAGCGGCAGATGCTCGGCGTCGTCGAAGACGAGGTGCTCGTAGACCTCGTCCGTGACGACCAGGAGGTCCCGCTCGACGGCGAGCTTCGCGATCTCGGTGAGCTCCTCGCGGGTGAGGACGGTGCCGGTCGGGTTGTGCGGCGTGTTGATCAGCAGCAGCCGGGTGCGGTCGGTGACCGCGTCGCGCAGCTCGTCGAGGTCGAGCCGGAAGCGCCGCTGGACGTCTCCGTCGCGGGTCTCCTCGTACGGGCGCAGCGTGACCGGTACCCGTGTGCCGCCCGCCATCGCGATGCAGGCCGCGTAGGAGTCGTAGTACGGCTCGAAGGCGATCACCTCGTCGCCGGGTTCGAGCAGCGCGAGCAGGGTGGCGGCGATGGCCTCCGTGGCGCCCGCCGTCACCAGGACCTCGGTGTCGGGGTCGTACGACAGGTCGTACCGGCGCTCCTGGTGCGCGGTGATCGCGGTGCGCAGCTCGGGTACGCCGGGACCCGGCGGGTACTGGTTGCCGCGCCCGTCGCGCAGCGCCCGCACGGCCGCTTCCCGCACTTCCTCGGGCCCGTCGGTGTCGGGGAAGCCCTGGCCGAGGTTGATCGCACCGGTGCTCACCGCGAGCGCCGACATCTCGGCGAAGATCGTCGTCCCGAACTCGGCGAGCCGGCGGTTGAGGAAGGGGCGTGCGCTGGGGGTCATGCCGGTCATCCTGCGCCCAAGCTCTGGACTTCCTCAACTCTGCTTTGGCCTGTGAGACGCGAGGGCATCCCCCTGTCACGCAAGAAGCGATAACAGGAAGCTCGGCCCACGGGGGGCCGCTTCGGGGGAACGAAAGGAGGGTGGCGCCATGGTCATCGGCATCATCCTGGCGGTCGTGCTCGTCGTGTTCGTCGTGGTCTTCAAGGCCGCCGACCGGAGTCAGAAGAAGGTCGGGCTCTCGAAGGGGAGCCGCCGGACGCGCGGGGGCTCCTCCTCCTCGAACAGCAGCTGGTGGGCCGGCGGGGCGGGCGGCGCCGCGTCCTGCGGCAGCGGCTCGTCCGGCGGCCACCACGGGGGCCACTCGTGCGGCGGCGGTCACTCGTCGTGCGGCGGGGGCTCGTCCTGCGGAGGCGGGTCCTCCTGCGGCGGGGGCGGATGCGGCGGAGGCAGCTGACACGGGGCAGCTGAGCTCCCTTCGGGGGAAGCGCATCCGGAGCACGGGGAAGTGCCCGTCGGACTGGGCCGGGAACGGGGCAGCCGGCGGGCACTTCCCCGTGCTGAGGGGCGCGAGCCCGCGCGCCGGGGTGGCGGCTTGTGAGGGGGACTTCCGTGCGCCGGGGTGGCGGTTTGTGATGGGGATTTCCGCGCGCCGGGGTGGCGGCTCGGGAGGGGGGCTTCCGCGCGCCGGGGGGACCACCTGTGACGGGAACTTCCGTGCGCCGGGGGGCGGCTTGCGGGGGATGTGGGCGCGCGCCCGGCGCGCGCCGTAGTTGAACAGTTGAGCTGTGGAGCCCTCGGGGGGATGGAAACCCTCCGAAGTTGGGTAAAAACGCTGTGGCGGCGCCACAGTTCATGATTCCCTCTAAATCACCAACGCAGCCCTGGGCCGGCAGGCCTCGGACAACCATCGGACCCGTCCTTCGGATGTCCCTCCGACCGGGCTGACCGGGCCGTTCCCCCGGTGCCGACCGGGTGCGCCGGACCCCCACCTCACCTTTGCGTGCTAGCGGAGCCGACCCATGCTCACGACCCTGAAAACCTCGTACACCGACACGCGTGCGGCCGATCTCGCCTGGACCCTGGGCCGCGAGCCGCTGCCGGCCCTCGCCACGCTCGATCTCGAACTCACCGGGGCGAAGCTCCAGTTGAGACTCCTCGGCGCGTCCCACCAGGTACTCCTGGAGGAGGAGCGGGGCAGATGTTCGGAGACCGTCGCGTGCATCCCCGGCAGCAGCACGCCCCTTCCGCTCGGTGTGGCGAAGCGGGTCGGCGACTGGGAGTACGAGTTCGCGGCTCGCGTCGAGGTACTGTCCCCCGGCTCCTTCGCCGGCCGCGCCCAGGAGTTGCTGGCCCTGGTCTCCGACCACCCCCACGGCCTCGCCGGTGTCTTCCCCGGCAGCCCGCACGCCTTCACCGCGATGCTCGCCCAGCGCCACGAGGGCCAGGTCCACTGGCGCACCTGGCACGCGTACCCCCAGGACGGACAGTTGGTGGCGACGCGGACGAGGGTGGGGGTGCGGGTGGTGGCGACATGGTGATGGCCGTCCACTCGGCGGTGGGGGAGGGTTCCTGCCCGGCGCGGGCGGGCACCGTCCAGCCCGTCCGGTGTTCGCGGACGAGGCTGTTCGGGCCGAAGCGGGGGTCCGGGGGCCGCGGTCGCGAGGGGACGCCCACCCCAACCCCGGGGTGCCACAAAGCGCCGCGGTTCCACACGTGTGGGTGACGAGGCGTACCGTCGGCGTGACGTAGCGTTCGCTGCGTGATCGAACCGCACGCGCCCGCACCCCCCGGCGCGCCGCCGTCCTGGTGCCTCCAGGGCCAGGCGCGGCTGCCCGTCCGCCCGGGCATGGGGCGGTTCCTCGTCCTCGCCGGAGTATTCGTCTGCGCGGCGTGTGGACTCGTGTACGAACTCGAACTCGTCGCCCTCGCCTCGTACTTGATCGGCGATTCGGTCACCCAGGCCTCGGTCGTGCTCTCCGTCATGGTCTTCGCGATGGGCGTCGGCTCCCTCGCCGCGAAGCGGCTGCGCCCGCGCGCCGCGGCCGGCTTCGGCGCGGTCGAGGCGGCCCTCGCACTCGTCGGCGGCTGCAGCGCGATGGCCCTGTACGCGGTGTTCGCGTGGACGGGCGACTGGGGCGGCCCCTGGGCGAACGGTTACCGCTATCTGCTGGTGGCCTTCTCCCTCACCATCGGCCTGCTGATCGGCGCCGAAGTCCCCCTCCTCATGGAGCTGATACAGCGCATCCGTCGCCAGGACCCGGGCGGGGCGGTGGCGGACCTGTTCGCGGCGGACTACGTGGGCGCGCTGGTGGGCGGCCTGGCTTTTCCCTTCCTGCTTCTCCCGCTGTTCGGCCAGCTGACGGGCGCGCTGCTCACCGGCACGGTCAACGCGCTGGCCGGCGGAGCACTCGTACTGGGTCTGTTCCGCGGGGACTTGACCCGTCGGGGGCGCTGGTGCCTCCTGATCGCCAACCTCGTCGTCCTCGGACTCCTCGCCTCGGCCGCCGTGTTGGTCGACGACTTCGAACGGGCCGCGCGGCACGCGGTGTACGGGGCGGACGTACGGGTCGCGCTCCAGACGGGGGTTCAGGAGGTCGTCCTCACCGGCGGTACGCACGGCCGCCCGCTCGACCTCTTCCTCGACGGCCGGCTGCGGGTCAGCGGCCGCGACGAGGACCGCTACCACGAGGCGCTCGTGCACCCCGCGATGAACGGCCCGCACGCGCGCGTGCTCATCCTCGGCGGCGGCGACGGACTCGCCGCCCGCGAAGTGCTGCGCTACCCGGGCGTGCGCAGCGTGGACGTCGTCGAACTCGACCCGCAGGTGGTGCGGTTGGCCCGCGCCGACCGAGCCCTGGCCGCCCTCAACCGGCACGCGTACGACGACCCGCGCGTCCACGTCATCACGGCGGACGCCTTCCACTGGCTGCGCAACGCCCCCTCCACCTACGACGTCGCCATCTCGGATCTCCCCGACCCCGGCATCACCGCCAGTACGAAGCTGTACTCGCAGGAGTTCTACGGCCTCGCGCGCCGCGTCCTCGCCCCCGACGGCCGGCTGGTGGTCCACGCGGGTCCGGTCACCTCCCGCCCCCGCGTCTTCTGGACCGTGGACACGACGATCCGCGCGGCCGGCCTGCTCACCACGCCCTACCGCGTGGGCGGCCGGCACTCCGGCTTCGCGGCGGGCCCCGACCGCACGGCGGGCGGCACGTCCAAGGCCCCCGGCGACTGGGGTTTCCTCCTGGCATCCGCCTCCCGTACGGGTGTACGCCTCGGCCTCGCACCGCACGGCCCGCGTCTGCGCACGCTGACCCGGGCGGCCCTGGCGGCCGACGCACGCGCGGCCGCCCGCACCCGGGTCGCGGGCGGTCTCTCTCCCTCCACCCTGGTGCATCCGCGGTACGCCGACTGAGGTGGAGGCGGGCGAATCCCGGGATACCCGGGTGCGGTTCGCGCCACGCTGGGTAGGCTCGGCAGACATGGAGCATGAGGTGTTCGTTCCGGTTCCGGCCGAGCGGCTGAAGGAGGCGCTGGCCGATCCCGCACGGGTGGCCCGCGCGGTCCCCGGCCTCCAGCAGGATGCGGGGACGCCACCCGTCTCCGGACGCCTGAAAATCCGCGTCGCCGGTCACACCATCACCTACCGCGGCGCACTCCGGGTCGCCGCCCAGGACGACGGCAGCTACTCCGTCGAGGGCGACGCGACCGAGGTCCGCGGCCACGGCTCCGTGAAACTCACCCTCGCCGTACGCCTGGTCCCCACCACCGACGGCACGACCCTCTCCTTCACCGGCGCCGCCTCCGGAGACGGCCGCATCACGGAACTGCCCCCGGACGCGGTGACCTCCGCGGCGGCGCGGCTGCTGAGCCGGTTCGGGGAGAGCCTGGGGGCGGGCGGTGCCGAGGCGGACGCCGTGACCGCACCCGCGCCCGCGCCCGAGCCCGACGTGGTGGCTGAGGCCGAGTCCGAGTCCGATGCGGTGGCTGAGCCCGAGCTCGAATCCGATGCGGTCGCTGAGTCCGGGCCCGAGGCCTCGGTCGGGTCCGAGGCCGGCTCCGTCTTCGACGCCGAGGTACCGCCTCCGTCGCTCGATCCGCTGGTGGACGACGAGCTCACCGGGGAGGAGTTCGCGGTGGAGGAGGAGCCCGGGGAAGGCGAGGACGCCATGGCCGAGGCGGCGCATGCGCGACGGACGATGATCGGGCGCAGTGCAGAGGAGGTGGACCACGCGCCGCCGCGTGGCCGCTACGCGCCGGTCCCGCCGCCGGAGGCCACCGCGGCCCGCGCCACCCTCCGCTGGGCCGCCCCGGCGGCGGCGCTGGCCCTGGCCTCGGCGATCGCCGTGACACGGGCGCTGCGCAAGCGCCGCTGACCTCTGCCCGCCCCCGCCGCCCCCGTTCGCGCGGTTCCCCGCGCCCCTGTCCAGGGGCGCGGGGAACCGCGCGATCTTTTGGGGGGTCTGGGGG